>NZ_JATABH010000001.1:0-283030 GCF_036533775.1 Vibrio sp. M260112
GCAATCTGTGTTCGAGACCGCCCTTCTTTAAAGTGTGCTAGAGCAAGTAAACGCATCTTCATTTGTATAGACTTCTGCTGACTAGCGAGTTTTTTAAAGTCGATGTTGTCGAGGCTATCCATGGCATTCTCGTGTAGAAATGACAGCCTCAATTAGATCATATTTTTTACTTAGATTGGTATTAAAGAGTGCTTTAACTGCGCCTCATCAGCTTGCTATTTAGACGAATACTTATGTGCTCAACATCACCGATTTGATTAATTATCATGTTAAATATGAATTATTTATATCAATTTGGTTGCACACATTTTCATCTGTATTAATACTAGCCATCTAAAAACAAAAATATACGACAAACGTCTATGGCTAACACAAACACCCCTGCTCCTGCCTCATCAGGAGTCGCGGACGACGCATACGCTTTATTTACGCAAATAGATCGATTATTTGGCGATAACAGTGACTTGTTTTTCCAACAAATACTCAATGAACGCCTACGTCTAGTCTGCGAAAGTGATCCGACATTGCAGGACAAAAACATCGCGACAAAGCTGATGTCTCCATTTTATTACGCGGAGCTTAAGCGTCCCCTGAGTATTGGTACAAAAGAGTGGCATCAAATTGAGCAAGATGCGCTTTTTCTGTTTGATGACTGGGCACAAGCTTGGTGCGGATATAAGATTTGGAAACTCAAAAAAGGCTACCATTCACTAAATGATTCCGCTCTTGACCAGAGACAGCGTAATCTCTCTCACAATGAAGCAGACTATTTTGACAGTGTGATCGACTGTATTGAGCATCACAAAAAGCACTATTATACCTTGCACTGCCAACACGCTCTTACACTGCCCGATGCCATTGTATTGATTAACCTTTCGACCTTTGTCTGGCAACATAAATGGTATGAAATGCTTTATGAGATCAATCAATCAACCTGCGGAACGCATTTCATTTTGGCAACTCAAGTAGCAGATTCAGATAGCGCACTGATCGTCGCCAGCGCCAAAATAAATCACCATACACAGGCTGAACAGTGGCTCTACTTTTCCCCATTTTTTCAAACCGATAGTTGGCAATTGCTTGCAACAAAAAAAACCGTCGACCAACTTAGTGAGCACGGTTTGTTAGACAATCAAGACATTCCAAGGCATTCATCCGCCCATTTTGAAAACTCGTTGTGGCAGAAGATAGTGTCACACCAACAGTGTTGTGAAATCATCCGTCTTACCGTTAGCGGCAATCAGTCTCAGATGATTTTCTATCTCTATTTGGCTCAGAAGCGTTTAATGGAACAGTTGTTCTCACTCCGCTATAAAATTGCATTTGTTGTGATTGAGCAACCTTTAATGATTCAGTACTATTTGAGCTTAGGCGAAACGGTGTTCAGTCAGCTCAGTACGAGCCACGTTTCTAGTTCAGAGTTTGCCACCTATAAAGGACTGTGGTTTATCCAACCACTCAATCAAGAGCTAGCGAGAGCGAGCTATAAAAGCTACAAAAAACTCACCATCCGTCAGCTAAGAAAATATCGAAATCATGGACACAAACCTCACTATGCTTAGTTACTTAACCACTCATCTACTTTATCCAAAGGCAGTGGTGTTAATACTAACGGCACTACTGGTTTTTGTCTGGGCAGGCTATTTCTGTTCAACGCTGGCGAAAAAACATGGCTTTTCTAGCATCAAGCAGTATCTCTACTATGTCTCCTACACATTGGGCTTGTTTGTCTGGATTTGCAGCAACGCGTATTTTCATACTGGCTTGTTGCCCGATTGGGGAGCAAAAAGTGCCATTACAATGGCCGTTATCGCTAACTTGTCAGCACTGCTGGCCTTTGGCTCTGCCTACTTTTTTTCTGCAAAACTGAGAGCACATTACACAGACCGCCATACCAGTCTGTGGCAGCTCGCCTTCGCCACCACAATTATTGTGATGTGTACTGTGGTAAACCTTATTCCCGGGTTGACTATCTTAGGTGTGACGATAGAGGGGCCAAGCCGATTTGTACTTGAATTTGGCCATTATACTCAACCATTCTTCATTGGTTTGACTCTGCTGTTTGCTTTAACGTTTGCCAATCTATTATCCATCAAGCGATCAAGTAACCGCATCCGTCGCACTCGGATTAACTACATGATCCTCGGAATGACCATTTTCATGGCCTCTACCGCAGTCATACAGTTGGGTTTCACTTACTTCTTTAATGACTTCTCCTTGACTTGGCTGCCACCTGCATTGTCAGTCAGTGAAATGCTATTTATGGGCTATGCGATACTGGCCTCTCGTTTTTACAGTTTTCGCTACCTGTGTTTGGTTGCTTGCTCTTTACTGCTTACTGCTGCGGCTTACACGGGAGTTATCGCGCTGTTTAAGCCCCTCGACTATCTCAGCACCGCTACGGTGATTACTTTGCTGATCACTATTGGTATTTCATGGCCATACGCGTCTCAAGTGATGAGAAGTTGTCTCAGCTTCGTTCTGTACGGTTCATCTACGCCCCCTACAGATAAAATTGCCCATTTAGAAGAAGAGTTTCAAAACTCACCATCGAAAGCGATAGAAGCATTGGCTAGCTACCTTGGAGTGCCAAGTGACAAGCTGAAATTACTCGATGATTATCAAGGGGCCAGTCTCTATCGCACGTACTTTGAAAATCATTCGACGCCTTTGGTGATCGACGAGTTGGAAGACGCAATAGAACAAACCAGTGACGCCGAGCTTTCCAATTTGCATACCAATATGAATCAGATGGATTCAGCATTGGTCTTGCCGATTTACGAAGGTAAGAACAAACTCTCTCACGTTTTAGTCTCAAGTCATAAACAAGGTGACGTTAATTTCTCATTCGAAGAGCTGCGAGCGCTGGAGAGGGTACTGAAAAAAGTTCAAGTGCACATAAACTATGAGCGTAAAGTTAAACAGTCACAGGCACTTGCTAACTCTATCGCCCATGAGATGAGAAATCCTCTCGCACAAGTACAATATGAGTTTGAATCTCTGGAAAGCAAACTGAATAACATCAAAGACCAGAATGATCTGTTTCGTCATGTTCATAGTGGCAAGCAAGCGATTCATCGCGGCAGACAACTGATTGACATCATTCTGCGGGAGGTCAATAGCTCATCTCTCGATCAAGAGCCATCGGAAGCGACCTCTATTCGTCACGCCATTCATAGTGCGATCAATCAATATGGCTTTGAGAGCGAAGATGAATTTAATCGGATAGAGCTGAACCTTGAGAATGACTTTGTCGTTAAGATCAACGATACCCTGTTTAATTTTGTGCTGTTCAACCTATTACGCAATGCTATCTACTATTTTGATTCGTACCCAAAAAGCAGGATCGAAATCCGTACTGAAGTCGGCCTATATGAAAATCATGTCATCTTCCGAGACTCTGGCCCTGGTATTCCTCAGGTTTTACTCTCACGTATTTTCGATGACTTTTTCAGCCACAATAAGAGTGGTGGTAGTGGGCTAGGTTTAGGCTACTGTCAACGCGTCATGACGTCCTTTGGGGGTGGAATAAGTTGTCATTCTCTACCAGGCGAATTTACAGAATTTACTCTGACCTTCCCTTCTTCTAGCGTACGACTTGATGAAATAAAAACGTCACCTATCGCACCAACGGCGATCGATTTTGCCCCACCAATTAATCCTCAAGTGGCAAAAGGTGAGCTAGGTTTTGTTGCTAAGTCATCACATATGATTTTGGTCGTGGATGACAAAGAGATTCAGCGGACACTCGTTAAGCTCTATTTGGAGCAGCTTGGCTATGGTGTTGTGCTTGCTAACAACGGTAAAGTCGCAATCGAGATCATCCAAAGCAATCCCATTGATCTGGTGTTTATGGATATTCAGATGCCGATTATGGATGGTTTTGAGGCAGCAAACATTATACGTCAGTCATATCCAGCTATCCCTATCATTGCTCTTTCTGGTGAATCCGGAGAAAAAGATGTGCAAAGGATGAGCGAGCTTATGGATGGACGCCTATCAAAACCAACAACCAAAGACGCACTCGATACCATTCTGAAGTCAACTCTAGGACAAGAAATTCATTCGTAGCCACTGTATAGCAAAAGAGCAGATGCGCCTGTCAAACAATTGGCAATTCTGCTCTCAATTCGACTCGCATTTTGCATATCTGAAACCGTACCGCGAACGAATTTTCAGCAGCGGTATCCATCTCTATTAACGGCGAACGGCACCAATCATCGGGTTGTGATTAATTTGAACATCAAGTGGCACCGATTATGCTTTCTTTCGTACAACGAAGTAAAAGCGGCAAAGATTCGTCTTTGCGCTGATGTAAGAGGTACTGTTATGGAAGTTCAGCGTCACACCTACTATCGTCTGATTCATCACGGAATCAAGACTCTGCTCGTGGACCGTATTGGCCACTTCACCGAGCTTGAGTACCACGAATACCTCAACGGCATGACAGGCAAATCCAGTTGTTTTGCTATGAGTGACGAAGAGTTGCAATTTACGGTAGACAGTTTGCGTAGCGAAGGTTATCTCGAAGATTACAAGCGTTACATAGCCTAATCTCCCTACCTTGCTGTTAGTAGAGAAACCCGAGTTTGCCATTAAGCCCTTTGTCTTAACCAGAGATTTGGTTAGACTGAGGGCTTCTTGTTACACAAAAGACCATGCCAATGAAACAACTCATCGACTTCATCCCCCTAATTATCTTTTTCACTTTGTATAAGCTGTTTGATATTTACGTCGCAACAGGGGCGCTGATCATTGCTTCCGCGGTTCAAATCGCTTTGACCTATATGATCTATAAGAAAATCGAGAAAATGCAGTTCATCACCTTCTTGATGATTGCCGTATTCGGTGGAATGACAATTTTCTTACACGATGACAATTTCATTAAGTGGAAAGTGACCATCGTCTACATGGTGTTTGCTATTGGTCTTGCCGTCAGCCACCTCTTAGGCAAGTCTGCGATCAAAGGGATGCTGGGCAAAGAAATTTCTCTTCCTGAACCTGTGTGGGCTAAGGTCACTTGGGCATGGGTTGCCTTTTTCTCTTTCTGTGCCGCTTTAAACATCTATGTCGCATTTCAGTTACCATTGGATATCTGGGTAAACTTTAAGGTGTTTGGCTTACTCGCTGCCACGTTTGCGTTCACCCTAGTGACCGGGCTCTATATCTACAAGCATGTACCAAAAGAGAACAACGAGGCGAGCGCTGGCGAATAAGTGAATAGTTTTGTTACAATACCTCTTTTACAGCGACCACTTTGGTCGCTGTATCGTTTGTAGTGGATGTCAAAATGAGCCAAGAAATTAATACACCAAAAGGTCAGCTCCTACTTAGAACCCTTGCCATGCCAGCCGATACCAATGCCAATGGCGACATTTTCGGCGGTTGGATTATGTCTCAACTTGACCTTGCTGGAGGGATTCTCGCCAAGGAAATTTCTTCAGGTCGAATCGTGACAGTGTCCGTCTCTAGCATCACTTTTAAGAAACCTGTTCGTGTTGGAGATGTGGTTTGCTGTTACGGTGAATGTACACGTATTGGTCGTACATCAATGAGTATCGACTTACAGGTGTGGGTGAAACCAGTAAAAGAGCACGGTCTTGAAGATCGCTTTATGGTTTGTGACGCCACATTTAACTATGTCGCTATTGACGCAGATGGCAAACCTCGACCAGTACAATAAGTTCATGGCATAGACGAAATAACACCAAATCATTACTTTTAAAAACCAGTATTTAAGGTAGAGTAACCACCAACGGTTACATCATCGATATAAGGATATCTGTACATGTGGTATGTCATCTTTTCACAAGACGTAGAGAACTCATTAGAAAAACGACTTAGTGTCCGCCCTGCTCACCTAGAGCGTTTACAGGCACTGCAAGATGAAGGTCGTTTGCTAACGGCGGGGCCTATGCCTGCCATTGATTCTGACAACCCTGGTGAAGCTGGTTTTACTGGTTCCACCGTTATTGCAGAGTTTGATTCTTTGCAACAAGCGCAAGAGTGGGCTGATGCTGATCCGTACATTGAAGCTGGTGTATACGAAAAGGTTATTGTTAAACCTTTTAAGAAAGTCTTCTAATTATGCCAGCTGTGTTTAAAACTCTCTCGATCTTAATGGTCGCACTGGTTGTTGCTGGATGCTCTTCTGCTTCAGCCGAGAAAGAGCGTCAACTCTCGCTGTTGGCGAATACTCGCGCTAATCTACTGGCGTCTAAGCTTCCGCTAGAAGCGGGGCCGCTTTCAATAATGCGTGCAAATTCTAATGGTTCAACCGTTGAGATTATGATGGTTTACAACGCTGATGCCCTCGGTGCAAAGCCTGCCACGCAGGTCATGAACAACAGCATCAACACATATTGTACTGTTGCCGACACCAAAGCTAACTTAGAGGTTGGATTGAGTTATCGGATAAAAATGCGTAACAGCCGAGGCCAGTTGATTGCAGACGAGATAGTCACGCATGAACGCTGTTTGAACGCCAAACGCTAACCGCAGCTGTGTATACAAATTCAAAGCCTCGCTTATGCGAGGTTTTTTCATCCCCTAAAACTCAACGGATTGCTGTACAACAAGACCAATAATATAGTCACACAGATCATATTTCACGCAGTCTTAACATACTGACTATGCTTACAAAGTAGGCTAATGCGGATACACATTGGTCTTTAATCTGGATACACAGCTAATACTTGGAGTTATTATGAAAAAAATTCTTACTGCAGTGGCTATCTCTACAGCATTCGCCTCTTCTTTCGCTGTTGCTTCATCCCCAGTGATGTTCTCTTCTATCAATGATTTTAATGCACCAGATAACTCACAAGTTTCTGGCGTTCGTCTCGCAGCTCTACACGGTAAAGTAGACCAAGTGAAAGGTGTCGACTTTGCGATTGTCGGTATGTCTGAGACCAATACAACAACAGGTGTTAACTTTGGCCTCTTTTTAGGCGCTTCAAAAGTAAATCAAGAAATGACCGGCGCCTCTCTTGGTCTATTCAACTGGAACGAAGGGTTAACTACCGGGGTTAACCTTGGTGCGGTTAACATTACCAACAACGTTAATGGCGCAAACGTTAGTTTTGTTAACTACTCTGAAGGCGACACCATGGTCGACGTGGGGGCGGTTAACCTGTCAAGCGAGTCAACCGTTCAAGTAGGCGTGTTCAACAAGACAAGTAAAATTGAAGGGGTTCAAATCGGCCTAATCAACTGTGCTGATAACGGCTTCCTACCTTGTTTCCCAATCGTGAACTTCGCTAAGTAACACTCCAATCTTCATCTCAAACCAGTCGTAATACACGACTGGTTTTTTTCCCAAAATAGGCCGTAGTAGTAAATGAGCACAAAGTAAAGTCTCAATAAATTTATGTGAATTTTTTATTTCACTACCCTTTTTTAGTCTCCGTGCAACTCCCCTTCTAATTTCAATGCAATAGCCCATTTTGATCATGGTTTCATAACTGGAACAGAGTTCTTAAAAAACTAAAATAGAACAAAAAATAATCAAATTAGATTGACGCTGGAAACATCCACTTCTAACTTTTCATATTAGTGTCATAACCAAGGAGGATCACCGCATGAAACGTGCTAGTAACTCATACCGTCTTCAGTTGATTAAAGAAGTTGCCACCAGGCAAGACCGGCTGAAAAGCGGTGATCCAATGGCAAGTTATATTCAGCATTTGATCGACGATCAACCCTCTTGCGAAAAGCATACCGAGGCTAACCATCGTTTCTCTGGTAGCCATTTTGATGAGCACGCCGGAGGATGGGTTAGCGACCGATGGGGGTTAAAGTAAGTAGGCGTCTATTTAACGGGATAGAGAGATTGTACGCACACTCTTAGTAAAATCTCTCTTTGTTCTGTCTCGGTCAGTTGGTACCAAAGATAACGTTCTTCACGGCTTCTACCACAGCCTAAACAGAAACCTTTTGTGTCAACTTGACAATAGCCTATACAAGGGTTGGGTATTTGATTTCAAAAAAGAGCTTGTTGAGGGCTATCCGTACTATCTTGATCGATGCGATCTACTGAATCTCGTTTGATTTTTCTCAGGTATCGCTGTCGGCATAGCTTGATGACATGCAGTTGCTGGGCGGGCGTCATGGTTAACCAATTAAAGCGCTCTTCTCTTTTACGCATACACCCTTTGCAGTAGCCTTTTTCATCTACTGTGCATACGCCTACGCAAGGACTTGGTACGACAAAAAACTCTAACTGTTCCAAACGGTCACCCATTTGCTAAAAGCACAAATTACACTCTACGGCATCTATAATTAGATGTTTATCAATAAGTTCCAATATGTGATTTAGACCAAACTATGACTCTCCTCTGACAAAAACAGTGTTTTATTAATTATACTGAAACCATCAAAGCCGAAGCTAAAAGGCTTATTATCTACTTATTGGAGTTGATTTATTATGAAGCTTAGTCCAAAAATGTTACTTGCAGCAATTACCCTACCTGTTGTAGTGACCGCATGTGCAAGCAATGGTGACGATGTGAAACAAATTACAGCTCAGGATCTCCAACACCACAACTGGGAGTTGGTTAGCATTGACGGTAAAGATATTGTACTAGAAGGCCGCCAGCAAGCTCCTCGCCTAGAGGTTGGCGAAAAGATGACAGCGAATGGTAACGCGGGCTGTAATAACTTCTTTGGTCAAGCTGAACTAAAAGACAACCAGTTCCGCATTGAAAAGATGGGCATGACCATGAAAATGTGCGTCGGCGATGTGATGGACGTTGAACAAGCATTTTCTCAAACACTCTCTGACTGGAGTGACATGACATTGACCAATGATTCAATGGTACTGAAAAACGACGTTCACACGCTTACGTTCAAATTGAGCGATTGGAAAAACTAATTCGACGCGTCAAGTCATCCTATTTTAGAAGCAGCCTTTCGGGCTGCTTTTTTACTTATTGCGACTCACTTTTTACACGATCCATCCACTTTTACCTCAAATATATAATAAACCTATCTTTTTTCAGTCATAATGAATGAATAAGTGAATTGTTCCGGTCTAACTCAATGGCCGATAGCAACAACCAACTAACAGGGACCATTATGACAAGGCTGATCACTTTACTTTCAACATTAATCGTGTCTTTTTCATCATTCGCAACTGATACTTGGCAGCAAACGATCGAACAAGCAAAAGGACAAACGGTATACTTCCACGCTTGGGGAGGCAGCCAAGAAATTAACCGCTATATCCAATGGGCGAATAGCCAGCTTCAATCTCAATACGGCGTCACACTGCAACACGTTAAAGTTACGGATATTGCTGAAACCACCAGCCGCCTAATTGCTGAAAAAGCCGCAGGAAAAAACAGCGGTGGTAGCGTTGATATGGTTTGGATCAATGGCGAAAACTTCAAATCAATGAAAGACAATCAATTGCTGTTTGGTCCATTTACAACTCGCCTACCTAATTGGCAATATGTCGACAAAACATTGCCGATAGACGTTGATTTTTCTGAACCTACAGAAGGCTTAGAAGCACCTTGGGGTGTGGGGCAACTGGTATTTATTCATGACAAGTTGAAACTCAATAACCCACCGACTTCGTTTAATGAGATGTTAAGCTATGCGAACGCTTTTCCAAATCGCCTAAGCTATCCTCGCCCACCAGAATTCCATGGCACCAGCTTCCTAAAAGCACTGCTGATTGAACTGACCAACAACGACGCTTCGTTAATGCAGCCAATTGATGAGAAGAGTTTTGCCATCATTACTCAACCTTTATGGCAATATTTGGATGAATTCCACAAAGTGGCTTGGCGTGGGGGTAAACAATTTCCATCAGGTACAACAGAGTCAATTCAGTTGCTCGACGATGGCCAGATCGATCTAGCTATCACCTTCAACCCTAATGCTGTGTATTCCGCCCAAGCAAATGGCAATCTTGCGAACTCAACCCAAGCCTATGCGATGGATAACGGTGCACTATCGAACATTCACTTCTTAGCGATTCCATGGAATGCCAACGCGAGCGCAGGGGCACAAGTCGCCATCAACTTTTTGTTAAGCCCAGATGCCCAATCACGCAAGGGGGATACTAAGATTTGGGGCGATCCATCCGTATTGAGTAGCCAATATCTCACTGGAACGGCCAAAAATACTCAGCAGTTCAAATCTATCGCCGAGCCTCACCCAAGTTGGCAAAATGCGTTAGAGCAAGAATGGCTTAAACGTTACGGAAACTAGAAGTGATTCGATGTTACGCGCAATCTACTTTTCTCTTATTCTAATTTGCATCTTGCCTACCATTCCGGGACTTGCCGGAGTGGTAGTGGCTGCGTTTGGTTATATTCCGCCCATTGGACTTGAGTCCTTTTCATTAAACGGCTTTGAGTCAGTTTTCGCTTGGCAGGGCATCGGACAGTCAGTGGGTCTCACGCTCTTTTCGACTCTTGCTAGTAGCTATCTTGCCTGCTTAGCGACCTTTGCGATTCTGCTTTCTAGTTGGCATCATCCATTTTGGCGTAAAATCGAGCTGACGTTATCCCCTTTACTCGCTATGCCACACGTCGCTTTTGCTATTGGTTTTGCCTTTCTTTTTTCTCCAACCGGATTGGTGGCTCGATCGTTGTACCATCTGTTTGGCTATGATCCGAATGCACAATCTGTCTCTGATCTCGCCTTTGTGATCAAAGATCCTTATGCAATAGGACTGGTTCTCATGCTGGCTATAAAGGAAATTCCCTTCCTATTGCTGATGAGCATCCCAATTCTACAGCAGCTAAAAGTGTCACAAACCGAAAAAGTAACCCTGTCACTGGGTTATTCTAGGGCGCAGACTTGGTGGAAATGCATCTTTCCACAATGGTTTGCCAAACTTCGCTTTCCGATGTTGGCTGTGATTGCCTACAGCCTTTCAGTGGTAGATGTCGCTTTGATTATCGGTCCAACCAATCCTCCAACCTTTGCTGTTTTAATTTGGCAGTGGTTTAACGAACCAGATTTAGCTCAACTTCCTCGCGCTGCATCGGGTGCGACATTACTGTTTCTTATCGCCAGCGTACTGATTCTATTCGCCAGAATCGTCGAATGGGTGATCACAAAAGGGCTCAAACATTGGCAATATTCAGGGCGTTCAGGAATGGATCTGCCAGGTAAGTCCACCTTCAGCATTGTGCTCGTTTTAAGTCTGGCTATAGTACCCATCTTGGTTTTGTGGAGCTTTGCTCAGAGATGGCGATTCCCTGACCTACTTCCTACTCAGTTTAGTTTGCGCTTCTGGCAATATGAGTGGGCGGGTATTTTTAGCGCGCTCAATCAAAGCCTGTTAATCGCATTAGTCAGTGCCAGTATTGCTCTGTTGCTTGCGTTAGCGGCTCACGAGTACCACCAAAGACATCATCGACAGATACCTGGATACGTGATTGCGATTCCAATGTTAATCCCACAACTTTCGATTCTATTTGGTATTCAGGTAGTCACGCTCTATCTAAACAGTAGTGCTTACCTATTCTGGGTGTGCTGGGCACACGTATTTTTTGCCTTTCCTTACGTCTACCTCTCACTGGATGGCCCTTGGCGCAGCTTCGACAATGGCTTGACCCGTGTCGGCCTAAGTTTGGGTAAAAGCCCGATTCAAGTCTGGTGGCAGATTAAGTTACCGATATTGTTGCCCGCGGTGCTTTTTGCTTGGGCTATCGGTATTAGTGTCAGCTTGGCACAATACTTACCTACGCTAGTTTTAGGCGCGGGGAGGATAAGCACGATAACGACTGAAGCCGTAGCGCTTTCGAGTGGTTTTGACCGTCGTGTCACCGCAATTTATGCGTTGTGGCAAGCATTGTTGCCCCTCATTTTCTTCTCTATCGCTATGGTACTCAGCCGACTTCAGGTTAAATACCGTAGATTGTCTATTAAAGGATTGCTACCCAATGAGCCTTTGTCTCAAAAACCTCGTCATCTGTAACAAAAGTGGTGAGGTACTGTTTAACGCGTTGAACCTTCAAATCAATAACGGAGAAATTGTCACGCTAATGGGACCAAGTGGCTGCGGTAAATCAACTTTGCTTGATGCGATTGCCGGGCACCTAAGCAGTGACTTCACCTACCAAGGTCAAATCACGTTGAATCAAAAGCCGATTGACTCGTTGCCAGCGCATCAACGTCAGGTCGGGATTTTGTTCCAAGATGATTTACTGTTTCCACACCTTTCTGTATGGGAAAACCTCGCGTTTTCATTACCGAATGAAGTCAAAGGCGCTGCGCGTAAAGAGCAGGCGATGAAGGCACTGAAAAACATTTCACTCACCAACTTGGCGGACTCTTTTCCCGACCAGATTTCAGGGGGGCAGCGTGCGCGAATTAGCCTAACTCGAATGCTACTCGCTAAACCTAATCTGGCCTTACTAGACGAGCCATTTAGTAAACTGGATAGAGAGTTGCGAGTTCAGTTTCGTCAATGGGTTGTGGAGCAACTCAAAAAAGCAGACATCCCTGCGCTTATGGTCACTCATGATGAAACCGACATTCCCGACAATAGCCGTTGCCTAACTTGGCCATGGGAGACGGTTCATGCTTGATCGTTTGAGTATCAAAGTTATTCGCTGGCCGTTAGCACAGTCAGCAAATCTCTTAGACCGATGTGGTATCACCGCAAACCAAACCACGATTTTTGGTTTTGCGCTTGGCTGTGTCGCCTTCCCTGCGTTGATTTTTGAGCAATATACTCTGGCACTGCTACTCATCATCGCCAATAGAATCTGCGATGGCCTGGATGGCGCTCTGGCGCGTATTCAAGGAATAACAGACGCGGGCGGCTTTCTCGATATTAGTCTCGATTTTCTGTTCTATTCGCTCATTCCTTTTGGGTTCGTATTGGCAAACCCTGAGCAAAATGCCGTTGCGGGTGCATTTTTGATTTTCTCGTTTATCGGTACCGGCAGCAGCTTTTTGGCCTTCGCAGTCATGGCAGGGAAACGAGGCATTGAAAATCCAGTCTATCAGCACAAATCTCTTTACTACATGAGTGGTCTGACAGAAGGGACAGAAACCATTGCGTGCTTTATCTTATTCTGCTTGCTTCCTAACCACTTTGCACTGATTGCCTACCTGTTTGGTGCAGCATGCTGGTTTACAACTCTAACTCGAATTTATTCGGGTTTTATGACTTTAAAACAGAGCCGTGATCAGGCTTAACGTAAGGCTTGAAACAGGCTCGCTAAATGGGCGCGAAGCTCTTTTTGAACAATAAGCGGGTAGCTGCCTGCTGCATGGGTCGTTTTTTATTTAAACAACATAACTTTTAATGACGCTTCACTGTCCACATCTGCGAATTCTGGTGGATTCTCAAGACGCTCAACAAAATTCAATGTAGGCGCTTCTTCCTTCATGCCATCGATCAAGAAATCGCACGTCACTTGCGGTGAGTTTACACACGCGAGCACTTGCCCATCCTCAGCCAAGAGTTCCGGAAGTTTTCTCAAGATACGTTTGTAGTCTTTAGTTAAAGCAAAGCTACCCTTTTGGAACGACGGTGGGTCAATAATAATAAGGTCGTAACGACCCATTTTTTTGATTTTCCCCCACGAGCGGAAAATGTCGTAGCCGAGAAACTTTACCTGATTAATATTGTGACCGTTGAGTTTGTGGTTCTCTCTTCCTTTTGCCAGTGAACCTTTCGACATGTCAACGTTAACCACTTGATCAGCCCCCCCCTCAATCGCTGCCACGGAGAAACCGCAAGTGTAAGCAAATAAGTTGAGTACATTTTTATGTTTGGCGTTTGCCTTTACCCAGTCACGTCCATAGCGCATATCCAAAAACAGACCCGTGTTCTGGTTGCGTCCGATATCAAGCTGGTATTTCAACTGCGACTCAACGACAACTGGACGACTGTTTAAATCGCCAAGCAGTACTTCAGAAGGCGCGCCTTCCGCATATCGGTGCTGAATGACTATTGCTTGCCCCTGTTTCTCACTCCAGAGAGCAGACTGAGGAATCTCCATCAAACCCGCTTTAAGCGCTTTTAAAAATTGATCATCAACGGTTTTGAAGATACTGACAATCAACTGGCCTTGAATCCAATCACACGTTAACTGTTCTAAACCATCAAAACGACGCCCACGGCCATGGAACAAACGTCTTACTTCATTCGGCACCATCTCTAGTTGTGTGGTCAGTTGTGCAAAGAAACACGGTAAGTGTTCAGCTTGCATAGCGATTGGTGTTATTTGTTTATCTTCGGCCATGTTAACTCCCATGGTGTAAGCCAAGATTCGATACCTTGGCATGTGATATCAGTGTTCCATTTACTCCCTAAAACACTTTGGTTTCTTGGGTCACAAATAAATTTAAAATCTTGTTGTTGATAAGTGAAACGCAGCGCAAAAGCGTGCAGATAACCACGGTCCGACTCGGAACCTGCATTGTAAATAGGATCGCCGACGATGCCAGAGCCGACAGATTTCAACGCCACCCTGATTTGGTGCGTCTTTCCAGTATGTGGCTTGCATAAGAAGAGTCTTTCACCCGGCTCTGCGGCTGATGAGAAGAACTGAGTAATGGCAGGATTAGTCTGAGAGTTAAGCAGCTTCCATGAAGCGCGGCGTGAACGCTCCATATCACCACTCACCAGCCCTTGTTTCTTTTTCGGCTTCTTACTACCAATCGCAAGATAGTACTTTTCTACGCTGCGCTGTACAAACATCTGTGAGAGTTCACTGGCGGCAGAAGAACTTCGACCCAATAGCAAAATACCTGAAGTCATTTTATCTAGACGATGGATGAGATAGAGCTTCGCGTCACTGGTCAGTTTGGCAACTTCTTGCAGTAGCATGGTATCGCCATCATCCTTATGTACTGAAACATTGGGGTGTTTGCTGATGACAATAAAATCAGTGTGAGTGTGTAAGATATCGAACATTAAAACTGGCTCCACTTTGGACGCACGAGTATACCCATAATCCATGTGAAAGCCAGTTTCAAGTGTGCGGTTCTAAACCAGTTAGGTGCTAACTTAGTTTGAATTTACCCACTAGCAGCTCTAACTCTGCCACTTTAGAGTTTAAACCTTCAACATTTTGTGAGCTTCTATTTGCCAGTTGAAGAGAGCGTTCTGATATATCGCTGATCGCAGTGATATCCGCAGCAATTTCTTTAGTCACGGCCGTCTGCTCTTCTGCTGCAGTAGCAATCGAGTTAACCATCGCCTGCACGTTGGCAGCTCCAGCAACGATTTCTTCTAGCACACTTACCGCTCCAGAGCTACGCTCTACACCGATTTCAACCAACTGACAGTTCTCAACCGTATAGGTTACAGCCTCTTGAGTGCCTGATTGAATCTGCTGAATAATACCGCCCACTTCTTTTGTCGCGTTAGTCGTACGTTCAGCCAGTGCTCGCACTTCATCAGCAACCACAGCAAAGCCACGACCAAACTCTCCAGCACGAGCCGCTTCAATCGCAGCGTTAAGTGCTAACAAGTTAGTTTGTTCAGCAATATCTTCAATCACTCGAATCACTGAGCCGATTTGCTCACTATGTTTACCAAGGCCATTCATCTGCTTTGACATCTCTGTCATCTGCAAGCTCACCTGCTGAATAGAATCGACCATCTCAGTGATAATCTGACGACCTGATTCAGCGCTGCCTTCTGAGCGTTGTGCCTCTTCAAAGGTGGCTGTTCCTTGCTGTGCAACTTCTGCAATCGTTAAGCTTAACTCCTCTGCTGCAGTTGCTATCAAGTTAGCTTTGCCTGCTTGAGATGAGGCGCCTTGTACAATATCTTGGCTGACATTTGATAGTTCGCTAGTGACACTTTTCACTTCAACCGCGACTGATGAAATGCTACCAATCAGTGTGGTTAACGAAGCTTGCATCTTATTAATCGACACCGCTAGGTTTGCCAGCTCATCGCCCGATTTATCGGCAATATCTTCTGCTGTCAGATCGCCGTCAGCGACCTTTTGCGCCACACTATCTAACTTGGTGAGACGTGTGGTAATTGAGTTTGAAAGCAAGTACGCAATGGTACAAGTCAGGATCAATGCGATAACAAACAGAATTAAGATCGTATTTTCAATGGTGTTAAATGACTCCATCAGCCCAAGAAGAGAACCGTCCGTGCCTTCAATTGATTCTGATGAAGCTCCATCAAGCAGTGCTTCGATTGGCGCTAGATAAGATTCGTACAACTCCCGCAATGCTGTAATTTCTTGCTTTAACGCATCTTTGTTACCCAACAAAGGTACGATATCTCGCTCAAACCCTTGAGTAAAACCGCGCATCAGTTGTTCAATTTTTTCAACACGTTGATAATCTGACTTTCCTTGAGTCTCTAATGTTTTCACGTGAGTAATTGCATCAGCAAATTCTTGCTTATTGGTTTTGTAATCGTCAAATGCGCCCGGCACGCCTGTAATGGCTCCCGTTGCATCTCGATACACATCACCCGCCTCATCAATTAAACTCAAGTAGCCAACCACTTCAGGAACATCATCTTTTCTAATTTCATCAGCAACAGCATGTGACTGATTCACTTCCATCCAGATAACACCTGCCATGATAGTCATAATGGCAAGAATACAGCCGAACCCGGCATACAATTTACTTCGAACAGACCATTTCACTATGTAGCTTCCTCTATTGAATGCTTTAGGTAAATTTAGAATCTATATGACTTATCGGCTGTATATTATACTTCTTTAACAAGGTTATTAACTAAAACGAAAAAACCTCCCAAGTGGGAGGTTTTTAGTTAGGTCCGCTTTTTAGACAGATTTATAGCTTCTTAGAGAAGATACCCGCAACCGCGATGATAGCAAGACCTAACAGCATGATTTCACCTTTGCCACTATCGAAGCCTGACTTGACACCCATGAAGGCAACAATAGCGATAGCAACTGGAATCACGTATTTAACCAAGTTGTACCATAGACCGAATAGTGGGAATGATACTTCGCCGTCGTTAGTGATTTCTTTCTCAAGGTCTGCACGAGATAGACGCCAGCCAGCAAAGATACACACCAACATACCGCCAACCGCTAGGAAGATCTTATCGGTTAACAAGTCAAAAATATCGAATGCACCTGTACCAAATAATGTTGGACCTACACCACCTAGAGATAGTGAAGCGAACACACATAGTGAAGCCATTACTACGCTTGAGCTAAGTACTGCTGTTGAACGCTTCATACCTTTTTCATCGATTAGGTAAGATACAACAACTTCAAGAAGAGAAACTGAAGATGTTAGTGCTGCTACCGTTAGTGCGATGAAGAACATTAGAGCGAATAGTAAACCGATTACGCCGCCCATTTCAGCGAATAGCTGAGGTACAACAACGAACACCAAGCCAGGACCTGCTGCGGGTTCCATACCGAACGCGAACATTGCTGGGAACATCGCGACACCTGCTAGGATCGCAACACCCGTATCCATAGCCGTCACCATACCTGTCGTCTGAACTAAGTTCTCTTTCTTCTTCAGGTAAGAACCGTAGGTCATCATACAGCCCATACCAAGACTTAGTGAGAAGAATGCCTGACCTAGCGCAGCTAGAACAACATTACTGTCTACTTTTGAAAAGTCTGGCATGAATAGGAATTCTAGACCTGCCATTGCACCTGGTAGCATCAAACCTTTTACCGACACAACGATCAGAATTAGGAATAGAAGCGGCATTAGAATCTTACCCGCTTTCTCGATACCGCCTGAAATACCCTTCATTACGATAATGATGTTGAAAGCTAGATAGATACCCATCCACATAAGTGGCTGAACAGGATCTGAGATAAAGCTACCGAAGCTATCACCGATTGCTTCAGGTGTGCTTAGTAGACCACCACCCACTTTGAAGATGTATGCAAGAGCCCAACCACCTACGACAGGGTAGAAACCCATGATCAGTAGGCCACTTAGAACCCCCATTACCCCAGTAAAGGTCCAACGACGGTCAGTCGATTTGAACGCACCTACTGCTGATAGACCTGTCTTACGACCAATAGCGAATTCTGTAAGCATTACGCTAAAGCCGATAAAAATTACAAAAAGTAGGTAAATTGCAACGAACGCACCGCCGCCACTCTCACCTGCTGTGTAAGGAAATTTCCATATGTTGCCTAAACCAACAGCAGAACCTGCTGCGGCCATGACGAAGCCTAGTTTAGACCCCCATGTATCACGGGGCTGTGCACTTGTACTTGTAGCCATGGTTACTCCATTAAATCATGTTTTAAGTTGTGTTTGCTTCTGTTAGGCGTCTTTAAAAGTGGTTGTATAATTTTTTTTACACTTATTAAACTTGTCAGTGACGCTAACGTTGTAGCAAGTAAAACAGTTTAAGATTAAAATTGGAAGCCCGAACAGTATATTTTTCCACCATAAATGTAAAGATTGTGTTTAAATGCTGTTTTTTTCGCCTATAACACCCGCCAAACACCAGATTTTACATTCACATAACATATTTGTGCTTTTCAGCATTCATTCCGTATAGTTTCTACCGCCACTAATTTGTGACTTGCCCTAGCGCGCCGTGAGCTCTAATATTGGAGTGCTATATATTACCTAGGTATCTGAATGGAAAAGTTTTATCACTTCCTGACTCTCGCTGGCATTGTCTTTTACTGGATACTCGTTGCAGGTGTAACCATTCGTGTTGTACTAAAGCGCCGAGCGGTGAGTGTGTCGCTTGCCTGGTTAATGGTTATCTACATCATTCCGGTTGTAGGTGTCGCTTGCTATTTCCTATTTGGTGAACTCAACCTCGGCCGTAAACGGGCAGAGAGAGCAAAGGAGATGCTGTCTCCCTTTGCACAGTGGTTCGCCAAACTCAATGACTGCCACGCTCACTCGCCCGAAAGTTTCGGCCGACATATTTACCGTATCGACGAACTGTGTAATAACCGATTAGGCTTGCCTGCATTGTCTGGCAACTCCTTGTCACTACAAAGCTCGCCCGAACAAATCCTCCATTCGGTCATCGACGATATCGAAAATGCGCAATCAAGTATTCGAATGGTTTTCTATATTTGGCATCCGGGTGGACTAGCCGACTCCGTTGCATCTGCCTTAATCAAAGCTGCCAAACGTGGTGTAAATGTGAAGCTACTGCTTGATTCCGCTGGTAGTCCACGCTTTTTCCGCAGCGAGTGGTTAAAGATGATGAACAATGCAGGTATCGAAGTCGTTCAAGCTCTAGAAGTCAGTCCATGGCGTATATTCTTACGCCGCCTCGATTTACGTCAGCATAGAAAAATCATCGTTATTGATGAAAAAATTGCCTACACGGGCTCAATGAACATGGTTGATCCAGCGTACTTCAAGCAAGATTCTGGTGTCGGTCAGTGGATTGATATTATGGTTCGTATAACGGGCCCTACCGTCAATGTGCTATCAGCAATTCACTGCTGGGATTGGGAAGTGGAAACTGGCTCTCGTCGTTTTCCTCAGTTACCAGAATGCCACATTAACCCGAACGAACCTCAGCACCCTATTCAAGTCGTTCCGTCTGGTCCAGGGATGCCTGATCACCTAATATCCCAGGTGCTCACATTAGCAATCAATCAGGCCAATCATTCCGTTCGAATTACTACACCCTATTTTGTGCCAAGTTCTGACTTACTAGAAACACTCAAAATGACCGCTCAAAGGGGTATTAAAGTTGAGTTGATCATCCCGCATAAGAATGACTCCATCATGGTTCAGTGGGCCTCTCGTGCCTTCTACAGTGAATTGCTTAGTGCAGGGGTCGAAATTTACGAGTTTTATGGTGGTCTACTCCACACTAAGTCAGTCGTGATCGATGAACAGTTCTGCTTAGTGGGCACTGTTAATATGGACATGCGTAGTCTATGGCTAAACTTCGAACTGACATTAGCAATTGACGATGAAGCCTTTACCAAAGAGATGTTGTGGCTTCAGCAAAGCTACATCAATCAATCTCATCAGGTCGACATCGAACAATGGCAAAAACGCACTCTTTATTCGCGCTTTTTGGAACGAGTTTTTTACCTGTTTAACCCTCTACTCTGATCCGTGCTTGATATTGACGCCTTGCCATGGTTTAAATATGGCAATGCGTTAATAGATAAGGACTTCCAATGTCAGAAAGCAAACAGACCAAGTATGTTACGGCAGGCCGCGACAAAAAATGGACTAATGGGGTTGTCAACCCACCCGTTCAACGCGCTTCAACTGTGGTCTTCGATACCGTTGCGGAAAAACACCATGCAACCGTCAACCGAGCGAACAAAACTCTCTTCTACGGTCGCCGTGGTACCAATACGCATTTTGCTTTTCAAGACGCAATGACAGAAATCGAAGGCGGCGCTGGCTGTGCGTTATACCCATGCGGTACAGCAGCGATTGCTAACGCTATTCTGTCATTTGTCGAAACAGGAGACCATATTTTGATGGTTGACACCTGTTATGAGCCGACACGCGACTACTGTGACAAGATCCTCAAGAAGATGGGAATCGAGACCACCTACTATGAGCCAACCATAGGTGAAGAGATTCGCAGCCTCATCAAACCCAATACCAAGATCCTGTTTTTAGAATCTCCAGGCTCTATCACGATGGAAGTTCAAGATGTTCCTACCCTAGCGCGTATCGCTCATGAAAATGAGATGATTGTCATGCTCGACAATACATGGGCTGCGGGAGTGAACTTTTCACCATTTGATCACGGCGTCGATATTTCTATTCAAGCGGCGACCAAATACATTGTCGGTCACTCAGACGTGATGCTTGGAACCGCGGTAGCCAACGAGAAGCATTGGGACCAACTTCGCGAACAAAGCTACTTAATGGGTCAGTGTGTTTCTCCGGATGACGCTTACCTTGGGCTGCGTGGTATACGAACACTCGACGTTCGCATGCGCCAACACGCAGAAAACAGCCTCAAAGTGGCACAGTGGCTCCAAACAAGACCTGAAGTTGACCACGTGCGTCATCCTGCCTTGGATTCTTGCCCAGGCCACGAATTCTTTAACCGTGATTTTACCGGCGGTAACGGCCTGTTTTCGTTTGTTCTAAAAACCAGCTATCCACGTGCAACTACCGCATTACTTGATGGTATGCAGCACTTTAGTATGGGTTACTCTTGGGGTGGATTTGAGAGTTTAATCTTAGCCAACGAACCTAAAAGTTTTGATAACCTGCGCACCGTTGCCAATCCTAATTTTGAAGGCACACTAATACGTGTACATATTGGTCTGGAAAATGTTGACGATCTTATTGCAGACCTTGAAGTTGGTTTCGCACGTTACAACGCGCTGCTGCTAGAAAAAGAAGCCACAGCTTAAGCGAGCCATCGGCGAAAATAAAAACCACCTGCTAAGCAGGTGGCTGTTTTGGGTAGTATTGCTAGCATCCAGCTCAACTTAAGCAATTGTTGGCCCATTTTTACACCTATCTGGTTTTGGTTGCTATCGGCTATCGGAGTCAAGCCTGAAATCAAAATGGCCGTCTTCAACGCTCACACCATTAAAATCATCACCCAAACTGACTGACAGTTTTTCTTCACTGCTGAACGTCTGGGTGGTTTCTTTGGCTGCAAGGATTTCTATTCGGCACGCCAAATAACCGAGTCTTCAGGGTCTAGTTCGAACTCTTTGTCATAGAACATCAAGCCCTCGGCTTCCATACGCTCTACATCGAGGTTTTTGATTTTGATGCTTTCAACTATCTGATTAACGGCATCTTTCAAGTAGCGTTCATTTTCGATTTTTTGCTCATCACTAGTACTCGCATAAAAGTTGATTGTATACCTGATGGATATCCTTCGCATTCCATCATTGTCACTGATGGTCTTATCATAATAACCACATTTTATACTTGTCGTTTTACTTCCAGTGGGTGCATAGCTACCTCCGATACCTTGCAAATACGAACCAGCGCTGCAATGTATCCCTTTGATATAAGTCGTCCACATCTCTTCGAATGTAATTCCCTGAATTTTGTTCGTCTTCAAAAAATCAGGCTCCGTAAAATAACGCCCATAGTCTTCATCAAAATCACTATTAAAATAGTAGTCATCTTCTGGAGAGATATAGTTATCAGTGCGAAATTTTAAGGTCATAATGCTTGGGTTAGCATTTGATAACCCTATCCACTGTACTGCCGAATTTTCGCTACTCGTCCCACCATACAATACTCTCCAGTCTCTATTATTGTATAAGTACCAGTCTTGTTTTGGCGGGTTAAAGGCGATATAAGGGTTTTCAATAACATCCGCATCGGTTAAATAAAAGTACTTTCCCCCAGAGCAACCTGAAACAAAGATAAGTATCAAAAGAGACACCGTTGCATTTATTAATTTTTTCATGGTTGTTTTGCTCCGCAGACCGCTGTGGGTAAATCCCCGCAATTATAATTGCTATGTGGTGATTCATCAGAAAATAACATCGCGGCATTTTTATAAGTGTCTAAATTTACTGTATCTTTTATAGTCGTTAATACCGTATTTCCTCTATTACCATTATCTCCGACGTTCTTACCAAGGTTCTCACCAACAAAATCACCTTTATTAGTATAATTTCCTCTAAAACCAAACTTTGCATCTTTGACCACTTGCCTCATGTCCTCGGTATTTACCGGTGAACCATATCCAGCGAAGGTTGGAATTCCTTTATCGTTCAAACCATTATCAAAGTAAGTTGGGCCTTTAAAACCTCCCTGATCATAACTATCTTTGCCTGTAATATACTCAAGACCACTCTTGGTAAGCAGATTCCCCTGTGAATGGTTAGCAAAATTGGAACCATTGCTACCTTGCGCTGTTGTGGTATCACGGATAAATTCACCTGTCTGTTTCGCCATGCCTGTGGTTCCGCCCACTTTATCTACGAAAGACTCTAGACCGTCACCTACGAATCCATGAGTTGGATTGTAATTAACGTTGAGCAACACACTGCCATAACCAGCACTATCCTTATCGTAGTTGTGGGTCTGGCTAAGAACATTCTTAATTGCATCTCCCTCGCTATTCATCATACCATTGGTGCCATTCTGGAGGGTTGATGTGTCTTCAGTAACTTTGACCGGGGCTTTACTTATCAACAAATTCATTCCCTTCAGTTTACTCTGAGTTTCTTCCGACGCTTTTATGTAATAGTCACTCTCTTCAATAGGGATTAGTTGTCTAACTGTTCATTCTTTAACATATCAGCAGTACCTACCTGAAGCACTTTGTTTTGTACATCAGTATCACCTAACAGCACTGGGATTTGGGCTACTATGCCACCATTCGTTTCGTCACTAGGTAGTATCCCACCTGTATAAAAGCTCAACTCATTAAGTAATTCACCCACAGCATTCTCAACTATATTACCACCTTCTGCGGCTGGCACGTTCTGAGCAGTTTTTTGTATGTTGTTTCCGAACTCATCCATCTCTTTTCCTATCTGCGCCCGACCTTCTTCACTCAACAAGCGGTGATCAACCGTAACATCAATATCCCCCTGAGTGCGGTCAACGCTGAATAGGTCTTTTTCGGTGTTGTCGATATCGCGGTTGAGGCGAGACGTGTCGTCGGAAGACTCTAAATCCCCAATGTTTAAGTTACCTTGGCCGATGGTTGCCAACGTCTTGCTCTTATCATAACCAGACGTGTTTTTGTATTGAAGGGACGTTGAGTTATTGGTTGAATCCAGCTCACCATTATTGGTACCGACACTACTATTAAGGCCTAAGCTTTGGTCTTGACTGTAGCGAGTATTAGAAAGGTCAGCATAGCTCAATGAATCTGTGGTTAAGTTAAGTTTGCCACTGTCTTTGCCTTCATCATCCAGCGCTGCAATGGTCGCCCCTTTAATATCTGTGTTGCCACCAACATTGATATCTAAGCTACCATTTGACGTCAAGCTGGTTACAACCGTTTGCTTGCTGCTTGTTCGTCCATTAGATGCATTGAAGCCACCATTGCCACCAGTAACATCTCCCATATTAGTAACATCTTTAGCCAAACCTTCAGGGGCCGCACCTTTTCCGTCCGATACACCGCCGCCAGACATCGAAATACCACCACTGATGCCCATCACTGCTCCTGAAGGCTGTGACGCAATCAAGAAAAGTAATGCCACTAGCAACGATAAAAAACGACAATGGGGAGCAATTGCGCTCCCCGCTTTTTTTGCCTCAATGCATCTATTTGAGGATATATGTTATGTATAAAAACATGTTTTCTACCCCAGAGCCAGAACACACCGAATCACAGTCCTAATACCACAGGGTTTAACAATATATTCCCGTGGCTGATACCGCTGGAGTTTGCGGTTTCTAATCGCGAGAGAGGGTTCTGTGAGTGGATTGAGTGGTTCTGGGAAGAGGGACGCCACTCGGATGAGTGGCGTTATTTACAATAAGCTTGATTCCATTGTCAATGGACTTGATACTTCCTATAGATTTCATCAAAAGACATATTGCCCTTCTTAATGTCTTCAAAGTCCGATGCTGTTATTTCAACTTTCTGAAAAGCCCCTTGGAGCTGCCCTGAGATATAGCAAAAATAGTATTTAGTCCCATCTCGCTTAACACTCCAACCAGACCCGAAAAACTCATTGTCTGAGGATTTCGGATCAGTGGAATAATCAAAAGGCACTTCTTCGTGATACTTGTTCATTTTCCCACTCACTTTTCAAAGGCTGGCTTTCCATATTTGGCTAAGCTGTAAAACTCAAAGTACTCCTCTTCTACATCAGGAAGGTAATCCCTAGTCATTTTTTCAAAATGTGGAACATGTTCAATCAAGGTCGCACTATCACTAGAAAGGGCTTGTTCTATGATATCCCCAAGCTTTCCCGTTAAAAGTTCATGAGCAACAGGATCTTTAGAGCTTTTTAGTGCTATCTGTAGCTTTTTTGCACTTTCTTTTAGCGCTATTACTTGCTCTTGAGTTAACTCTTTATTCTTTTTAATCATTTCCATATACCTTTAGGCCATCTACTTTTTTCGGTGTCTCCCAGTTTTTTAGGTTCGGAACTAATGTTTGATTGGCTCCACCTTGTGCTCTATATGCGCCCTCTCGAACTTCCGCTACCTTGCTTTCAAATACTACTGGATTTACATCAGGTTTTGGCTCAATCGCATACACATCATAATTACCAACAAAGTTCTTATATGGTAAGCCTGCTTCTTGAGCTAGCTTGTCAGGGTTCGACTTGAAATATTCATACTCAGTTCTAGTAAAATAATACGACGAACGCCCCGGTGCATTACCCGATGGAACAAATTTAAACAGAGTTTCTCCTTGCTTGGCCGTTCTTTTCGTAGGAATTGTAGAGCCAGATTTAATATTCCCATCAGCTAAACTTTTTGCAAGTTCATCAGACACTCCTGCTGCTTTGTACTCTTTGTATAGATCAGTTCGCACATCTTGTACTGCTGGAGTGGTCGGATCTACTCCTTTTGCGTCAAATATTGAGTTTGAAGAAATTAATGGAGAGTTTAAACCTGCTTCAGAATCTGTAGAGCCAGGCGCGCGCTCTATATTTGCTTTTTGAGTATCGTTAGCGCTACTTGTTTTATGAGGCTTGCTTTGAACAATATCAATTACAGAATCTCCCGCTTTCGCTATAGCATTTAAACTAGTATCTACAAGTTTAACGACCCCATGTGCTGAACCCGTTGCAGCAGCTGCAACAGATATATAGAACTTAGATATCTGTTTCTTAGCTTCAAACGATGAAATCTCGCCACTCGCTTCCTTAGCCTGAATACCAGCAATATATTTGTCAGCAGCACCATTAGGATCAGACATCGTCTCAACTGCTGATTCATACATCGTTTTAAGTTGTTGCTGCGCCCCTTCATCACCTTGCATAGCGGCAGATGCTGTTGTTGCAAGATCTACCATTTCAGGAACTGCACTAATAGTACCTATTAACGCATCAGTCGGCATTTCTGCCAGAGCACTACCTGCTGCTAATTCCCAAGGGCGAGCTTCTGCTTCAGCGTTCTTAGACGTAATATCGATATATTCTGAAGTAAGAGAGCTATCTTTTACGGCTGTTTCTTTATCCCAAGTATCGTGAGCGGCTACAACTTTTGCAGATTCACTATTACACTCTTCTCCTCCACCTGAATAACACGCTTTTTTGTAAGCTAAGTCTCGCTCTTCATCTTTCTTATTAAGAGCAACAAGTTCTTTCTGTTTTGATTTAAACTCCTCAGTATTTCTGCAACTGGAGTCGGTACAATTTAACAGAAATTCTGTAAGCTCCGCTTTTCTTCTTGCCTCAGGCTGAGTCAGATAATAATCAATTTGCGTTCCTGACTTCTGTACTGTTTTAAACTGCTCACTCGCATTTACAACGGCTTTTGAATCATTCCCAATATGCGAGTTAGTATTACCTTTATTAACCTTGCCTAGACCACTATTATCCAGTGCAAACTCATAGTTGCCTTCGGCGTAGCTACCGACCAACTCAGCGTAGTTTTCTCCTTGATCTCCTTTATCTCCGATGATGCCTTGCTTCTCCAACCCATGAGTAACTTCATGCGCTAAGGTGTTCATATAGTCTTGCGCATTTTTCATCGATGCATCATTGAGAACAATGTTGCTGCCTTTGTCGCCCATATAGTGAGCACCGCCAATCGACTTATTAACCGCGATAACCAAAGCACTCTCGATGGATATACCGAATACTTCTGAGTAAGCATTGGCATAGTCATTGATGGCATCTTGTTTCTTTTTAGCGGTGGCATTATCAAGGTTATTAATGTTAACCGCTGCATCACCTTTCTTCTGAGCAATAAGCAGTTGTACATCCAACTCCTTCTGCACCACATCCATATGTTCGAAGGTATCCGCCAACTTAACAGAGTCCTCAAGCGCGATATCTGCTAATGACTTTCCTGCTAATTCTGTCCGCTTAACATCCTCCGCAATAGCCTTCCTGCCATCTTCGGTCAGTAAACGGTGATCAACCGTAACATCAATATCCCCCTGAGTGCGGTCAACGCTGAACAGGTCTTTTTCGGTGTTGTCGATATCGCGGTTGAGACGAGACGTGTCGTCGGAAGACTCTAAATCCCCAATGTTTAAGTTACCTTGGCCGATGGTTGCCAACGTCTTGCTCTTGTCGTAACCAGATGTGTTTTTGTATTGAAGGGACGTTGAGTTATTGGTTGAATCCAGCTCACCATTATTGATACCGACACTGCTGTTAAGACCTAAGCTTTGGTCTTGACTGTAGCGAGTATTAGAAAGGTCAGCATAAGTTAATGAATCTGTGGTTAAGTTAAGTTTGCCACTGTCTTTGCCTTCCTCATCCAGCGCTGCAATGATCGCCCCTTTAATATCTGTGTTGCCACCAACATTGATATCTAAGCTACCATTTGACGTTAAGCTGGTTACAACCGTTTGCTTGCTGCTTGTTCGTCCATTAGATGCATTGAAGCCACTACTGCCGCCCGTTACATCACCTGCATTATTCGCAACACCATTTATCACGCCTTTAGGGACATTGCCTGTACCATCAGAGACCGTTCCTCCGCCAAGAGATAAGCCACCACTAATACCTTGACCTTTATTACTCGAACTATAGCGGTCTTGTACTGAAGCGACATTCAAGTCACCACCCACGTCTAGCGTCAAGCTCTCTCCGGCATCAACCGTTGCCCCTTTAATGTTGGTGTCTTGCGCAGAGGCAATACGGATATTGTCTGCGCTTAATTGACTGTTGTTATGCGTGGTTGACGCGGATGTGCTTTGGTTTCGGTTGACGCTTGCATTGAGGTTAATGCCCGATGAGGCACCATACACCGTCATCGATGCGCCAATCTTACCAGATTGAGTTTCAGACTTACTGCTGTGAGTATCTTGAGAAGCGGTGATATTCACCTCATTGGCTGCGAGAGACAGAGTGTCGTTAGCCGCGAGCTCAGAGCCTTGGATATTCAGTTGATTGCCCGTGTTATTACCAGCGCTTATCTTGATATTTTGCCCACTTAACGCAGACCCCACTGAGGTGGTCGTTTGAGAGCTAGACTCGGTTTGGCTTGCTTCAATATCTAAATGAAGGCCTGCATTGAAGCCGTAGGTGCCCGAGCTTTGCGCTGCGGCTGCCGTTTGCTGGGTAAGACCGGTGGTTTTGGACACCACATCTTCAGCAGCCAGCGCTACGCCAGCGACATACCACGCTTCATCGCTTTTCACTTCGCTGATGAGGTCATTGAGCTCTTCGATATCTTCAAACGTAACGCCTGGTTTTTTGTCCGCGAACTCTTGTTCTAAGGTGCTGAGTGTCGACTCTAGAGAGTCCAAACCTTTCTTATACTGTTTATAGTCTTGCTCAGCTTGTTTAAGTTTCTTCGTTGATTTTTGGAGCGCTTGCGCCGCTTTTGCGACCTCCACAGCTTGGTGCTGAACAACCAAGCTCGCTTCCGCTTTACCATGAATTTCTTCACGTTGTTCACTGAGCGTGTCTACCGCCTCGATAATGGTCACGTTCTCTTTTGCGGCAAGCGTTAAATCACCTGATTGGTCTTGGTTGCTATCTGCGACCAGAGTAGAGCCCTCGACCAAAATAGACGACTCAGCATCCATTGACAGATTATCACCTGCTGCAATCACACTCCCTTTATGGTTTAGTGAATCACTTTGCTGTTTGACTTTATCGTAGGTCGCCTCACCAAGCGATATCTTAACTTGACCGTCTTCAACATTTACTCCATCAAACCCATCCCCCAAACTGACTGACAGTTTTTCTTCACTGCTGAACGTCTGGGTGGTTTCTTTCGCCGCAAGAATGGAGACATCGCCTGTATCGGCGGTTAAGTCTATATTCTTATCAGCTTGAAGCTCAGAACCAATAACGGTCACTGAACCCCCATTGACCGAGAGGTTTCCGCCTGATTGAATCACACTCGACTGAGCAGTAGAGCTTTGCTGACCCTCACGTTTTTTCTCCATCTCAAACAGGTTACCGCCACTTAGGAACTTGGTTTTCTCATCCCACTCTTGACTCTGCTTTAATACTTCCCCGGCCGCAATAAGCACATCATTGACCGCTTCTAGGCTTACGCTGCCACCACTGGCTACTTCACTGGCAATTACACCAATATCTTTGCCTGCGATAACCGTGGTGTTGCCCGAGTTAATCAGGTAGCTGCTGTTAAGCAAAGTGGCGTCATCAAGGCTGCCTTGGTTACTGCCACTTAGCCCGGCAAAGCCTTTCTTGATGGTTTCATGTCGTTCAAATTCTTTGTAAGTTTGAGCAGCCATGGTCACATCACCATCGGCAGATAATGCCACTTCTCCACCTGCGTTAAGGGTTGAGCCAATGATGTTGATATCGCTGTTACCCCCGGCGGTAATGGCAGAGGCTAAGTTTTGCGCTTTAACCGTGATATCCTCTCCGGCAGTGATGGCGCTACCTTTGACTTGTTCCCGATAAGACTCATTGAGCCTACTTTCACCTCGACCGAACGACTTCTCTGTAACGGTTTTATCAAAGTGGTACTCGCTATCATTAACGGCAACAATGTTGACATCGCCCTTGGCTTTAAGATTTGCAGTTTGCTCCGCTGAAACCGTACTCCCTGATAACGTAATATCGTTTTGAGCCTGCATAGAGACATTCTTGCCCTCAAGCATCGACCCTTGGTGCTGCTCACTACGATTGATTTCAGTATAATTTGAGCGATAGGTATGATCTGATTGTTTATTAAGCGCGGTTTGAACGGTAATGTCATTGCCCGCTGCCAAGCTAAGGTTCTCGCTTGATTTCACTTGGCTCGCAGTGACGGCAATATTTTGATCCGCACTCATCGTTAGGTTTCCACCCGTTGTAACATTCGCGCCAATTTGAGTAGTTTCACTTTCTCCTGCTCGCCATCCTCGCGCGGTGACGTCGTAGCCATGAGTTTCTTCTTTTGAGCTAACAATGATGTCTTGCCCAGCATTTAAGCTGGCGTCTCCATTAGCTTTAATGTCTGCCGCATGGTTTTCAATATTCTTACCCGCTTTCAGAGCCAAGTTACCCGTTGAGGTAATGGCAGCAGTCTGACCGACATCCGTGAACGTGCCACGGTTGTTGCCCAGAGAAGCTGTGTTGGTTGTCACTCGGGTCTCATTAATAATGCTGCCATTGGTTGCTTCGAGTGAGACATCGTAACCTTTGATATCGCCACTTAAGTTGATGATATCTTTCTCCGCAGTTAACGAGACATTTCCGCCACTAGCAATAGTGCCACCAATATTGGTGATGCTGTTTGAGCTGTTTACACTAAGACTTGAATCTGCTGACAAGTGGCCGCTATTGGTTAGATCGCCAGCATCAATAGTGACATTAGAACCTGCAATTTGAGCGCCGCTGCTCAAGTTATCGATGGTTGCCTGCGCTAGATAAAGTTTAGGTGCTAGCACTTTCTGGCCGTTGACTTCAATTTCTTCGTACCAAAGGATATCTTGAGTCAAACTTGCGACTTGAGAAGAAGAAAGTGCAATGCCCGCTGTCAGGTTGAGTGATGCTTTCTGAGATGCTGCAGCATCCATCAGCTGTTGCATTTGGTCTAATTGGCTACCTACTGAAGCGTTTAAGTACTGTTGACCTGTTTGCTCAAAAATGGCTTGGCTAATGATGCGTGAATCATAAAATGCATCACCTAAGAACTTAACATCGGCCTCTGGGTTGAAGCCGACACTACTCATAAAATAATCGGACCCTAAGAAATTGCCCATATTGGTCAATAGCGGGTTAGTTTCAATAAGGTACTTACCTTTCGGGTCAGGTGAGAGAATAAATAACCCATTTGGCGAAGTCGGGAACACGAAATCCGGAAAGGCAATATCACTTATGTTTGCAAACGTGATAGTCGGACCCGTGACCGATGCCGATGATGTCGCCTTTAATTCAGAGGCTGATTTTGTTGGCGAAACAGCGGTGGCGTTCGCCTTAAGCGTGGAGTTATTGACTTTGTTAGCAACGTTAAGCGTTAAATTGTTGCTGGCAGTGATAGAAGAATTAAGCTGGCCTGAAGAGCCTGTTTTGACTTTGCGGATGTTAGTTCGATCAAAAATAAAATCTCCCCAGCTTAAGTTATATCGACTACCCGTAAATCTCAACTCATAATCATAAAATGTAGTGTATTCTGAAAACGTATAACCTTGGTTTGTTAAGCTATTTGCATCAATAGATACATTTTTACCCGCGATCTGGCTGCTGTTATTCAACACATTTAAAGCGTGAACTACAACGTTGTTTTTCGCCGTTATTTTAGCAAGAGAGCTAGAACTGATTAATGATTGTCCTTCTTTATGTGCCGTCGTAGTGAAGTTTTCACCGCTATCAATAGAGTGATGGTAGTATGTACGGTTATTATAAACATCAGAATTTGAATAACGCTCTATTGTATAGCTATGTTCCGGCTGATACACCGTTCCATTGGCAATAAACACCGGTGTAAAATATGCTCTCTTATCAATAGTTGCTGTATTTGCAATATCTAGTACTGTTCGTTTATTGGTAAGCGTATTAGTGTAAATGCCAATATCACCGCCCAATGACTCGATAGTGCCAGAGCTATTCGTGACGCTAGAACTCTTCTGTTTTGCTGCATTTTTGGCAATCAATAAATCATGACCTACCACAACATCTGATGTATTGTGCAGCGTATTGGAGTATAGGTTGGCATTGTTGCCCGCATAGATAAGTCCTTGGTTATTAATCCCATTTGTTACCACTGTGGTTAAATCCGCAAGAGCAACCAACCCACCTTTATTGACCAATGAGCTCACCGTCAAATTAAGGCTGCCCAACGCCTGAAGCGTGCCTGAGTTATCAACGTCGGCTGCAGAAAGGGTGACATTTTTCCCCGAAATCGTCCCTGACGAGCCATGAGTAAAGTTGTTGGTTAAGGAAATAGAAGTATCACCACTAGCCGTTAGAGTGCCACTATTAGATAAGCTTTGAGCAGACAAATTTAAGTCTTGCCCTACAATCGCTTGAGCGTTGTTAGTGACAGATGAGGCCGTTATGTTGAGGTTACCCTGCGTTTCGATATCGCGCTGTATATCTACACTTGTCGTGTTGATTTGCAGGTCACCGACACTGGTTAGAAACCCTTGCTGCTCAAAGTTAGTAGCATCGATAGAAAGCGTACCACCCGAGTGGGTGCTGCCTTTGTTCGACAAATCACTAGTATCAATTGATAACTGATCAATGGCACTTACTTGCGCTGTAGAATCTATATTAACGCTTGATGTGGAGGCTAGATCGAGCTTTGTTGCTTCCACTGTCCCCGTAACATTAATTGTCTCACCGGTTACTCCAAGGGCTTGTTTAGCTTGGGTCTTACCCGATAAAGTTGCACTTTTAACGCTAATTGAAATGTCTTGTTCAGCGATTAATTGACCACTTTGCTCTAACGACTCTGCGTTGACTGCAATTTGATTGGCACTCGTTTCGCCCTCATGCTTTAGCGTATTCGCATCAAGTGTGATTGTACCATTGCTGGTAAGTTGGCCTTTTTGAGTCAGACTCTGAGCATTGAGTATGGTATTACCCGTCGATTGAAGGTTGGCCTCTTGCCCAATGTCTAACGTCGATTGCGCCTTCACAGATAATGTATTGGCAATAATCTGACTATCAAGGTTTGCAGAGTTCACATCTATCTGAATGGAGTCTGAAGTCAGTGTGCCAGAGCCGGCTAAAGTTAGCTGCTGTGCGTCAACTTCAAACGTAGCGCTAGCGTGAATGTCACCATCATTTTCAATAGCTTCAACGTCTGTGAGTACAATATCACTCGCCGTAATTTCACTGTTTGAGTCCAGTGATAATGAGGTAACCTGGCCTGATACGTCGCCTTGAGAGGCGACTTTGCTGTCTTGTAGAGAAATTTGGTCAGCTTTAATGTTAAGTTCAGCATTCGCATTGGTTTGGTTGTTGTTTTTTATGCCGCTGAACAGCTGACTGTTTTGAGCCGTGATGCTCTCTTTCACGGTTAGTTCAACGACATCCCCAGCCGTTACTGTTGTTTGACTCAATACTAGGTTATCGGCGTTTACCTTTAGCTGCCCTTGCGCCACTTGCTGGTTGGTTAACGCCACCTCTTGGCTGCTCGTAATGTCGATGTTTTTCGCACTTTGAGCAGAGGCAAGCTGCACTTTACCGTCTACGGTGAGCACAATATCACCCGCATTTGAAACGAGATTGCCAAGGTTTACCCCTACGCCATCTTCAGTCGCAACTAAAGAGATACGCCCTGCGTACATTCCTCCAATAGCGGACGAGTCAATGGCGAGTTCTGGCTTACTCGTCGATGTTGAGGTTTTTTCAGTTACTTGATTGCTCTGGTAACGGACCTTGTTATGGCCCGTGATGACAGACAAGTCATTGGCATGAATATTGGCGTTGATTTCAGCGGTGCGACTAATGATATCAAAATACGTTTGGTTGGTGGCATCGAGACCTAGCCCCTCAATGGCGACGCTCCCTTTGGAAACATCAAACCCCGTTAACTGCCCGTTGTTTAACTCAGGTGCCCCTGTCGATAACGTCACTCGAGGTGTATTAATAAACCCACAGCCATCACAGGTAATACCGTATGGGTTGGCGAGGATGACATTGGCTTGTTGGCCGAATACTTCTGTGTAGCCTTCAAGCTGGCTGCGGTTTGCCCCTGTGACTTCATTTAAAATTACGTCGGCAGCACGGCCTTTGAGGTTGGGGTTATTTTGCAGTAGCCCGCCAAGCTGAGACTGACTGAGTTGTTGGGTCGAGTTATTGAGAATTAGCCCTTGAGAGCCAACATCGAACTTTTGGTATTTGTTGTGAGACAGCCCTTTGTTGTTCGGGGTGGCGATATTGACCACCTCAACGCCGTTACCCGCCTGAGTTTTGCTGGTATTCGCCGAGTTGCCATCAATCACGACATTGGCAAGAGCCGGATGAATGGTTAGAACACCACATAATGTATATGTCAGCCACACACTGCCTTGGGTTACACACTTATCCATAATCTACCTGCCAAATTTATATTGAGACATCTACGCGGTAATAGACCACGTAATCATCGACATGAAGTCTTGAAGGGGCTTCAATTGGAAACCCAAAGGTAAGTGAACTCGAGACATACTGAGCCTGAGTTTTTAATGACAAACTGCTACCAAAGAGCGAGCCACGCTCAAAAGCATCTTGGCTGTCTTCCACAATAGTGCCAGTATCAAGGGCCAACTGAGTAGAAACGAGTCCAATATAAGAAAATTGCCCTAAACGGTAATTAAGGTCATTTCGCCAGTAATACCCTTCATCCCCTGAAATAGAGGTTCCTTTAAAGCCTCGGACGGAATATTCACCACCAATACTCAGCCGCTCACTGCCATACAAGGTATCGTTGCTCCACTGACCAAATAGGGTGCTGGACAGTGACAGCGCTGGGGTGATTGGATAGGTATAACTTCCCGTTATTGAGCCTTTGACAAATTGGGCGGTCGGAAGAGAATCGTCCTGCGATTGCGTTTTTTCGCCGCCAAACCAATCCGTGCCTAGTGATAGTTTTGGGGATAAGTTCATAAAGCCCCCACCTAAACGAGTACTGTGTTCCCAAGCAAGGGAGGCGGAAGACAAATTTCGAGAACCAGCTTCGAGTAAGTTGCCGAGAATATAGTTCTTTTCTCGGCGATGGCTGATGGCCGCTTTTAGCGCCGATTTACTCACTTCATCACGATAGAAAAGCCATTTAAGCTCGATGTCATGACTGTTGGTTTTCCCTGACGAATCAAACGTGAAACCCTGATTGTTAAACGTCGTGAAGTAGTTGCTGTAAGAGGTGCGATAGCCAAAGTTCCAGTAACCAACAGGGATATCAACGCCTAAGTATAAGCTTTCGGAATCCTTCGAGTTAATCATTGCCGCACTTTTGGTTGCACGGAGGCTCCACTGGTCCAGCAACTTAAAAAAGTTTTCACCGGTTAAACTGACAGAAAGTTGCTCTTCGCCTGTCGATTTTTGTCCACTATTGCTAAAACCAGAGCCAAGGGAAACAAGATGGTTTTCCACTGTTTGAATATCAACAATTGAGTAGCCTTGCTGCGTCGAAGGCAATAACTTTATTTGCGCGTTGTATCGTGATAGCCGATTAACTTGGTCAAGCCCTTGCTCAATATCCCTCAAGTTTAATAACCCACCAGAGATACCCGGAAGTGCCATAACTAAAAAGTCAGCGTCCTTCCCATTGAAGAGAGCCTTTTCTACCTTCCCTTCGACAATCACAATCAATAACACCCCAGAAGAAAGGTCTTGTGGTGTCATAAATGCACGTGACGTTACAAAACCCGCTTCAATATAGTGATTAGAGATATTGCGAAGATAGCCATTAATCGTATTCAGGCCAATACATCCAGGCTGAAAGCCAGATATCTCGGCCAATGTTTGATTGCTGTACTGAGTATTTCCAGAAAATTGTATCTCAGCAATATCAATACATTGCGTGTCTTCTATTGGCTGAGAGTCAGGAAGCGTGGGAGCAGGAGTCAGTTCTTGAAGCGCATTAGTACTTTCTTCAAGTTGTTTAAGACGTTGTCGCTGCTCTTCTTCAATATCTTGAGTCGCTAATGGCCCTAAAGGCAATTCATTGGCGCTAACTCCCCGTGAACACAAGCCGAATGAGGCTATCGTGAGCAACAATATGCTCCCGCTAAGAAAGAATATGTGGTGCAGCTTATTGCTGCACAGTAGTACAAGGGAACTCAGCATGAGTGATGATCACCACCTTCAATAGATAGATATAATGCTATTGAGATCACTAACACATTGAACCTAATTAAGATATAAGACTGTCCGTAGGAATCATTTAAGCTTGGCATAACCTATCAAAAGAAATGGCTCTTTATTGACAACACCATCAGCTACCTCCCCCCCCATTGCTGCATCAAAGACAATAGTCCCAAGAGCTTTCCTATACGCATCGTTAGGTCACTCACCATAATCGACAAAACAAAATTTATGCGTTTTCTACGAGGTAAAAGGCAACCAAAACTGAGCGCATTGATATCACAAGAGGGAATTACTGAATTCACACTGTTTCCGAACCATACAAAAAGGTACACCACTGAGCAAAATGGTGTACCTCTGTAGTTAAAGTGATTCGAAGCTTTAAAGTTGGATCTCGACCAAAAACGCATATCAGGACTCTATAGGCAGAATAGTTGCTGCAGCCTTAATTAACGTACTTTTTTAGGGCAATTAATCAGATGATCATCCACCATGCCTACCGCCTGCATAAAGGCATAGCAGATCGTCTCACCAACAAACTTAAACCCCTTTTTCTTGAGAAATTTGCTCATCGCTTTTGACTGTTCAGTAGAGACAGGCACATCACTCATCTCGGTCCAGTGATTGACGATGGGCTGTCCATCAACAAACTGCCACAATGCATCAGAAAGGCTGCCATACTCTTCCTTTAGGGCCAATGCGGCACGGGCATTACCGAATACCGAGGTGATCTTGCCACGATGTTTAACCACATCAAAATTCTCAATGATGCGTTCTACTTCCGATTCATCATATTGAGCGAGGGTTTCTAGATGGTAGTTTTCAAAAGCTGCACGGTAGCCTGCTCTTTTTTTCAAAATAGTAATCCAACTTAGCCCGGCTTGCGCCCCTTCTAAAGTGATGAACTCAAATAACACGGTGTCGTCGTAAACAGGCACTCCCCACTCAGCGTCATGATAATTACGCTCAAGTTCATGGTTCATCGCCCATGCACAGGTTGTCTCCTTGCTCATTCCTTTTCTCCCTAAAAAAACAAACGCCCCCAACAGAGTCAGGGGCGCTTTTGTATTCAACCCGTTAGTTTGGCACTTTGACTTTGTGGAATAGACGATACAACACTGGTACGACAATAAGTGTCAGTACCGTTGCAAACCCTAAACCAAACATAATCGTCACCGCCATCGGCTTAAAGAAGATATCAGGTAAAAGAGGAATCATACCCAATATCGTGGTAATCGCCGCCATACATACAGGTCGCACACGGCTAAGTGCCGCATCTACGACCGCAACGTATGGATCTTTACCCGAATGCATCTCTATCTCAATTTGGTCAAGCAAGACGATACCGTTTTTCAGCAACATACCGGACAAACTGAGGAAACCCAGCAAGGCCATAAAGCCAAACGGAGTATTAAGTGCCAGTAAGCCCGTGGTTACCCCAATAATGGCTAACGGTACAGTCAACCACACTATCAGTGGTTCTTTGACCGAGTTAAATAGGAACACAGTGACCAAGAACATGAACAGGTAACCCATTGGCATGGTAGTGAACAAAGATGCCTGTGCTTCACCAGAAGACTCGTATTCACCGCCCCATTCCAACGAATAACCTGGTGGCAATTCAATAGCTTCTATCTGCGGCATTAGACGTTTCTGCAACGTCGCGGCTGTCTCTTCACCAAGTATGTCAGGGTCGGCCATTACCGTCAGCATACGTTTACGATTCTTACGCACAATAATCGGGTCTTCCCAGCGTAAGTCGTAACCCATAGTGACTTGTTGTAATGGAATGTACTCACCGAGTGCAGGACTCCATATCTTCATTCCTTCAATGTTACGGATATCGACACGCTCATCTTCAGGTAAACGTGCCACGATCGGCATTAGCGTTGTTCCGTCTCGGTAGACACCTATCGATTTACCCGAGAACGACATTGCGAGGAATTCATCCACGTCTGATTTAGTGATGCCGTAACGTCGCGCCTGACTTTCGTTAAACTGAGGTTCAAGTACCTTAGTACGCTCACGCCAGTCATGACGAATGTTCGTCGCACCTGGGTCTGCATGCATGATGTCCGAAACTTGCTGCGCAATACCACGTAATACGGTCGGGTCAGAGCCAATGATTCTTGCTTCAATTTTTGCACCACCACCAGGACCTAACTCAATTTGTTTCAGCTTGTAGTTAATTTCTGGGAAGTTGTCTTCAAGGTGCTGCCTAAATTGCGTCATCAAATTTGCTAACTGCTCATAGCTGGCGACCCTAGTTGTAATCTCACCATAGCCTGCGTAACTCTTTTCCGGCGCGTAGGTCAGCATAAAGCGCTGTAAGCCTTTACCTGCAGTCGTCGTAACGTGCTCAACGCCATCTTGGCTCGATAACCATGACTCTAACGCTTTTAGCTTGGTGTTAGTCGCTCGAATATCTGTCCCTTCAGGTAACCAAACATCGGTTTGGAAAATTGGCGTCGTCGACGATGGGAAGAATGATTGCTTAACTTGAGTAAATCCTGCGATGCTCGCTGCCAGACCAAGTATTAGAACCCCAACGGTCAGCCATGCTCGCTTCATACAGAACTCAAGGAAGCCTTTGTACATAACAAAGATCATGCCGTTGTATGGATCGCTCTCTTCACCTTCTTGCTTGAACTTTTGTCCCTTAAAGAAGATATCAGCAAAGAATGGTGTTAATGAGATTGCGGTAAACCAGCTTAGCATCAACGATATCAACAGTACGGTAAACAAAGTGCCACAGTATTCACCTGTTGCATCTTCAGATAAACCGATTGGTGCGAAAGCCGTCACAGCAATAACCGTAGCCCCTAGTAGTGGCCACTTAGTCTGAGTCACAATGTCGGTTGCCGCTTGCAACCTCGTTCGACCTTTCTGGGTTCCTATCAATATCCCTTCGACCACCACAATGGCATTGTCCACCAGCATACCCAAAGCGATAACCAGTGCACCAAGAGAAATCCTTTGCAAATCAATCGCGAAATACTTCATGAAGATAAAGGTGCCAAGTACCGTCAATAACAGAATCAATCCGATCAACAGACCTGAGCGCAACCCCATGAAGAAAAGCAGTACGATAATTACAATCGCCACCGCTTGACCAAGACTCACAACAAATCCACTCACCGATTTGTCGACTTCTTTTGGCTGACTGTATATCTCTGCAATATCGACACCCACAGGCTGCTGATATTTTAGCTCCGCTAAGCGGCGGTCGAAACGCTTACCAACTTCAACTACATTCACCCCTTGAGCAAAAGAGACCCCAAGGTTCAGCGCCAACTTACCGTTAAAGGTAATAATATTACTTGGTACTTCGACATAACCACGTTTGATATCCGCGACGTCTTTCAAGTAAATCAAACCTTGAGCGCCACTTTCGGTCAGAATCAAATCGCCCAATTGATCCACATTCTGGAACTCACCAGTCGGATGAATACGAATGTACTCATCACCAATTCTGATCGCACCGGCATCTGATACAACGTTTTGCGTCGCGAGTAAGTTGAACACCGTATTAGGAGACAAACCAAGACTGCTCATTCGTTTCATCGAGATTTCGATGAACACCTGCTCTTGTTGCTGTCCTGAAACGGAAATCTTGCTCACGCCATCGATAAGTTCCAAGTCTCGTCTTAGATAGTCGACATAATCGAGCAGCTCTTTATAACTATATCCATCTCCCGTTACGGCCAGCAAAATGCCATAAACGTCTCCAAAATCATCGATGACTTGCGGAGCATTGACGCCCGGTGGTAACTGCCCTTTCAAGTCATTCACTTTACGGCGCAGTTCATCCCAAATCTGAGGCAAATCATCAGGGCCATAGTTGTTTTTCATTGTCACGGTGATCTGCGACAACCCTCGGCTCGATATAGAATTGACTTCATCGACGTAGGTGAGTTGCTGAATGGCTTTCTCTATCGGATAAGTCACTTCTTCTTCAACTTGCTGAGGTGTCGCGCCCGGATATGAGGTGACAACCATGGCATCTTTGATAGTAAAAGCGGGATCTTCTAGCTGCCCCAATCCAAAAAATGCCGCTGTACCACCAATCAGAAATATCAGTGATATCATCCAACTGATAACACGGTTGCGAATAAAGTACGCCGCTATGCCGGTAATCTTGTCATCATCCTGAGGCAAGTTATTATTCACTTCACTCATTGCCTGCCTCCTGTTTAATCACTTGAACTTGCATTCCTTCTCTCAATCTCGACAGACCCGCAACCACCACGGTTTGATCTTGGCTTAAGCCATCTAAGATCTGGATTAGATCCTTACTAGCCTTGCCTACAATCACTTGCTGCTTGGCCACTGTGCTATCCGAATTTAAGCGCCATACATATTTGTTCTCTTTATCCAGATCATCGCCATCCCCATTGAAAATGGCTTCAATTGGAATTTGAACCCCGAGGTTGAGCTTTAGACCGACATTCTCACCTTTCGATGTCACTTCCACAGGCATACCATCAAGAATGTACTCCTTTTCCGGCATTGGCATTGATAATGTCACCGTGAAGGTGCCAGTGGCAGGATCTGGCTCAGTGGTGAACTCTTTGATCTGAGCTGAATATTGATTACCACTCGGTACTTTTACGACCGCCTGAATTTTTGACAAGGTAGCCTGATTCGGCTGATTTGTATAAAGACGGTCAGGCAACTGAATCAGCACTTCAACACTGTCGACACTATGGATGTTGACCACTTGCTGCCCAACTTGAATGTTTTCAAACTGATCGGCATTGACACGAGAGATGATGCCATCCACCGGAGCATGAAGCTTGGTAAAGGACAAGCGTAGTTTAGCAAGTTCGAGTTCTGCGTAAGCGATTTGACGATTTGCCGCTATTTCATCGAACTGCGACTTAGCTAACAAGCCCTTATCAACTAACGGTTTAGAACGCTTGTATTGACTATCCACTACACTATAACGCGCCGAAGCATTGTCGACTGCAAGTTGGTAATCCGTTGGGTCTAACTCTGCAATTAAGTCACCCTGTTTTAATTGGTCACCTTCTTTAACATAGAGCCGACTAATTTCACCCGCGACACGAAAACTGAGATGTGAACGCTCAGCCGCATTTGCGACCGCTGGAAAGTAGAGTCTATCCTCAACAACAGACTGACTAGACAGATCAACGACTTTCACTTTAGGTGTACCAAAATCAACATACTGCAGTTCACCACCACATCCAGCCAACATGACTAAAGATGCGAGAGGACCGAGACATAACCACTGTTTCATCTTACAACCCTCGCTCTTTAATCCATTCGCGGACTTTGATACCCGCCTCAATACCACTGACACCAGACACAATAATTTGGTCACCTTCACTGAGGCCACTTTGCACCTGAAGTTTGTCGTTTAGCTCGACATGGGCTTGAGAAACGATACCTTGGGAGTCAACACGCCAAACATACGTTTTTCCGTCTTGCTCCATTAACGCGGATTGAGGTATTTGAGTGGCGCCGGTGGATTCAACAGCAACGTGCACTGAACCTGCCATACCTGGCAGAATACCCACATCCTCAGGCCGTTCCATCACCATAGTGACTTTATATGATCCCGTTTTGCTGTCAGCTTCGGTATCCACTTCCTGAAACACTAAATCATATTGATTATTGGGGAAGGCATCGAAGGTCATGGTTGCGATTAAATTTACCCCACTAGCAAACTTATTGAGCAAGTGATCGGGTAATTGGAAAATCACCTTCATTAGCTGATTGGTCTGAACATTCATTACACCCTGTTTAGCAGCCATATACTCATAATTTTCCGCAGCAATAAGCGAGATAGTGCCATCATAAGGTGCAACCAGCTTGGTGTATCTGAGATTCGCACGGGCCTGCTCTAGCGTCGCTTTAGCAGAATTATGGTTAGCTTTGGCTTGATCAAAGTCTTGCTCTGAAACGACTTTATCTTCACGCAGCTTTTTATAACGCTGATATTGAACATCCGCTAAACGAAACTGGGCTTCGGCCTGCTTGGCGAGTAATGTGTACTCATCTGGATTGAGTGATGCCAGTACATCCCCTTTTTTCACCATCTGCCCCGCTAGGACATCGATGGATTGCATTTGACCGGGCACTCTAAACGCCAGCACTGCTTTATCACCGGCTTCTGACGTGGCAGGAAAATCACGTTCAAATTGGGCATTGCCGACAGAAACAGTAAATAATTTAGCAGGTCTGGATTGTGGTTCAGGGACAGGAGGGAGTTCTTTACCACAACCGCTTAGTGCAGAGGTTATGGCAAGCAACAACAAAGATTTATGCATGAGTCAATCATCCGTTTGTAGCTATTAGTTACAAAGATAGATGAATGATAACGCGACTTCCACAGCACTTGAGGTAAATTATTATGAAAATTAATAATTTGCCTTGATATGAGTATGGAGTCGCACTTTTGAACAATAGAGCTATAAAGCCTTAAACTCTCTATCGACTTTAAAGGCATCTGAAGTGACATACGCTTCAATGTCACGGATTTGTGTTTCGAGCTGAGACAAATCCTTATCAATGGTATTAAGCAAAGAATCCGGCGTTTGCCCTTGCTGCCATGGTTTGTTTTTTAACTTATGCTCCTGCTGAGCCTTTATTGTCTCAACATAGTTCGCTGGCTGCTTTTCTATCATTAATGTCATCGCGACATAGGCGAGCAAAACTAAAAAACTCCCACCAAGCAGCGCCGCAGAAATGACCAGAATACGTACCAACCAAACTTCCAACGAAAAATAGTTGGCGAGACCCGCACATACCCCTGTAATTTTGCCATTTACCGTATCACGATATAGTTCTTTGCTACTCATAACGACGCCTCCAAGTTGGAGATTCTGCATCTAAAATGCGTTCTAGCGTTTCGACCCGTTTGTGCATTTTTTCTGCTTTATCGGAGAGTTGCTCTAGACGCTGAAGGTCTTCACTCGACAACCCTGTGCTTGCATTCTTCTTGCTGCGGTAATGAAGAAATAACCATAAAGGTGCAACAAAAATCAGAAAAACAATCAATGGCCCAGCAATAAGAAATGACGACATACAATAACTCCTTAGTAAAGGCAGATTGTTGGAACAAACCAGACTATCTGCCTATTTAAATTAACAAAACAAACCGAGAATTACTTTTTCTCTTCCATCTGCTGTTTGAGTTTTTGTAGCTCTTTCTCAATTTCGTCTTCGGCTTGCAACTCAGCAAACTCTTGATCCAAGGATTTGGCATTGCCCGTTTTAGCATAGAGATCCGCTTCGGCTTCCATCTCATCGATCTTGCGCGAGTACTGTTCAAACTTGGCCATTGCTTCACTGGTACGCGCCGTGTGAAGATGCTTTTGCACATCGCGACGATTTGAAGCCGTTTGGCTGCGAATCGCTAACGCCTGCTGCTTAGCGCGAGTTTCGGTAATTTTAGTTTCGAGTTTGCCGATTTCGCCAGTCAGCTTATCAATCGTCTCTTCCACTAATGTCTGTTCAGTGTGAAGACCTTTAAGAAGGTCTTGCAGCTTCTGTTTTTCAATCAGAGCCGCTCTCGCTAAATCTTCACGCTGCTTGGTTAGCGCAAGCGTTGCTTTTTGCTGCCACTCATTGATTGTGTCTTCAATAGACTCAACTTTGCGCGCCAATTCTTTCTTATCAGCAATCGCTTTCGCTGAATTGGTACGCACTTCAACTAGCGTATCTTCCATTTCCTGAATGATAAGGCGAATCATCTTTTCTGGATCTTCAGCTTTATCCAATAGAGCACTGATGTTTGAATTTACGATGTCTGCGAATCGAGAGAAAATACCCATAGCTAGGCTCCTTATTACAGTTAGCGAGAACCGATCTTCATCGGCTCAACAAAATACCTTGGTTCTAGTTCTATATAACAAATTACATGCCAAAAAAATAAACATTACAAATCAGTTATTTATAAAAACATACCAATACATACCATATCGATGTATGCTGAATTTAACCAACTATTGGTAAATTTCGCCACGGAGTCGCAGCATGCAGCAAAATCTCATCGGGGAATCCCCTGCTTTTCTATCGGTACTCGACAAAGTCTCGAAGCTGGCCGCCATAGAACGACCAGTATTAATTATTGGCGAGCGAGGTACGGGTAAAGAGCTGATTGCGCAGCGCCTACATTATTTGTCTAAACGTTGGGATCAGCCACTTATCTCACTCAACTGTTCGACGCTTAGCGAAGGTCTCATCGATTCAGAGCTATTTGGTCATGAACAGGGCTCATTTACTGGTTCAAAAGGCAGACATAAAGGGCGATTTGAACGTGCAGAAAATGGAACACTATTTCTTGATGAACTTGCCACCGCTCCACTACTGGTGCAGGAAAAACTCTTGCGTGTTATTGAGTATGGGCAGTATGAACGTGTAGGGGGACATCAGTTGCTTAACGCCAATGTGCGTTTAGTTTGTGCAACCAATGCTAACCTTCCTCAAATGGCAGAGAGTGGTGATTTTCGTGCTGACTTGCTCGACAGACTCGCGTTTGATGTCATTCATTTGCCTCCTCTGCGAGAAAGGCAAGAAGATATCTTACTGCTGGCAGAATATTATGCGATTAAGATGTGCCGTGAATTGGGCTATGAGTACTTTGTTGGCTTTTCCGCCCAAGCAGAGAAAAGCCTTCTCCAGTACCATTGGCCAGGTAATGTTCGTGAACTGAAAAATGTCATTGAACGAGCCGTATACCAGCATGGTCAACAACAAGATCCGATCGACACCCTTGTCTTCGACCCTTTTCAATCTGGCTGGCAAACAACAGATTCTAGTGTGCAAGATGACGATATCTCTCCGGCTCACACGTTCACGTTTCCGCTCGACTACAAGCTGTGGCAAGAGCAGCAAGATCAGCTCATTCTGACTGAAGCATTGAAACAGAGTCAGTTCAATCAACGGAAAGCCGCAGAAATGCTCGGGCTGAGCTACCATCAATTGAGAGGGATGGTTCGTAAGTACGACCTAACAAACCTCAATTAACCTTGCAAAACTGTACTTTTGCTTTGGTTACTGATTGTATTTAGTGGTAAATTATTAGGATCTTAAGGCATAATGATCAGTTCCATTATGCTTTGTCCCAGACAATTGTTCTTTCTATGAAAGCATTCATACAGTTTACATTAGGGTTATTTAGCCTCAGCCTCTTAGCTGGCTGCGGTGAAGAAATTGATCATAGCAAAATTCGTCAAAACGGTTTTGTTTATTGTGGTCAAGGCAGCCCAGCAACATTCAACCCGCAGTTGGTAGACAGCGGTATTACCTCTGAGACCTTGAGTCCCCAGATCTATAACACTCTGTTGACCTTAGATAATGATAATTACCAGCCCGTTGCAAGTCTCGCTACTGCTTGGCAAGTAAACAAACAAGGGACTGAGTACACCTTTGACTTACGTAAAGGCGTACAGTTTCAAACGACCGCTTGGTTTACGCCCTCACGCACCATGAATGCCGATGACGTTGTCTTCAGCTTCCATCGAATCATAGATAGCACCAGCCCATTTCATTATGTGGGCAGCGGCCTGTACCCTTGGTTTAGTGGTATCGACTTCAATAACCTTGTGATTGATGTGACTGCCCTTTCCGAGTACCGCGTCAAGTTTACTCTTAGCCGCCCCGACAATAGTTTTCTGTCTAACATCGCCACTAGCCATGCCGTTATTCTTTCAAAAGAGTATGCTAGTCAGTTACAGCTGCGTGATGATAAAGGCATGATCGACTCTCATCCCGTTGGTACTGGCCCCTTCTATTTGGCTGAATATCAGGTTAACGATTTGATCCGCTTGAAGAAACACCAAGGCTATTGGAAATCACAGCCAAAGATGGATCAAGTGGTATTCGATATTTCACAGCGTGGGACAGGAACGTTGGCGAAACTGTTACGCAAAGAGTGTGATGTGCTCAATTCACCGCTCTCAAGCCAGTTACCGATTATTGAACAGAGTGACGACGTTAAGCTGACAGCAAAACCTGCAATGAATATCTCTTTCGTTGCTGTAAACACCTCGCACCCAGCGTTGAATGATGCTCGCATACGCAAAGCTCTGAATTACGCGATAAACAGACAGAACATTCTCGATTCAGTCTACTATGGCACTGGCAGTCAGGCTTATTCTGTCTTACCTCCCTCGTCTTGGGCATATCAGAAAGACACTATCCAGATTCGTTACGACCGTAATTACGCCATCGCGTTGCTACGAGAAGCGGGATACAGCAAAGGGTTAGAGCTGACAATGTCAGTGCCTCTAGAGCCACGTGCTTACAACCCTAGCCCTAGAAAAACGGCCGAATTAATCCAAGCAAACTTCGCCGATGTTGGCATAAAACTCAACCTGCTAACCAACGACCGCTACAGTCGTAGTGATGTGGATAGCAACGCCAATATTGACCTGTACTTAACGGGTTGGATTGCGAATACTGGCGACCCTGACAATTTTTTACGACCGCTGCTGTCGTGTGATTCAGATCGAGTGGGTCTTAATGTATCCAGTTGGTGTAACCCAGACTTCGATTTCTTACTCGACCTAGCGCTTGAAGTCGACAAACTTCGTTACCGAAAGAATCTGTATAAACAAGCGCAAAATATTTTGAATGAAGAATTTCCTGTCATTCCACTCAACCATGGAATGCAGTTGCAAGCGCACGATAGTTCATTGAAAGGATTTAAAGTGAGTCCGTTTAACGCTCAGCCATTTGATACCGTCGAGAGGGTTCGCTAATGCTGCTCTATGCTGTTCGACGACTCAACCTGTTTATCATTACTCTGCTGATCTTGACCATGGTTGGCTTTAGCATCTTACGCCTAGAGCCCAACTCAGCGTGGGCGCTACAAGATTTTTGGAGTGGTTGGCTAACCTACCTCGGCGAGTTAATGCAACTTAATTTCGGCGTCAGTAAAACCGGCGTGGCCATCGTTGATGAGTTGAAAACCGTCTTCCCCGCAACGTTAGAACTGTGTTTGATTGCCTTTTCTATCTCTCTGTTTATTGGTATTCCCATCGGTACTCTGGCGGGTATGAAACAAGGTAAGTGGATCGATACGGCAATCTCGTTTACTTCAATGTCAGGTTATTCGGCTCCGCTATTCTGGATTGCTCTACTGATGATCATGGTGTTTTCCCTACATTTTGAAATCTTCCCTGTTGCGGGTCGTTACGATCTGCTCTATCAGATCGATCATGTCACAGGGTTTGCCATCATCGATGCTTTCTTTGCTAATGGAGCTTATCGTGCTCACGCATTGCAAAGTGTCATTGAGCATCTCATTTTACCTTGTTTAGTCCTAGCACTGGCCCCAACAACACAGGTAATTGGCTTGATGCGAACATCGGTAGCTGAAGTGATGAGCCAAAACTACATTCGTGCTGCGCGCATAAAAGGTCTCTCGACCCACGAGATTGTCACTCAACATGTACTGCGCAACGCTATCCCACCGATCATTCCAAAGATTGGTGTTCAGCTGTCTAGTATGCTCACTCTGGCGATCATCACTGAATCGATTTTTAACTGGCCTGGCATCGGTCGCTGGCTTCTTGATGCACTTTCTCAACAAGACTATGTCTCTATTCAAGCAGGGGTGATTGTTGTTGCTACCTTCGTGCTAACCGCAAACATCTTGTCGGATTTGATTGGCGCTATGATCAACCCGCTAGTAAGGAAAGAGTGGTATGCTAACCGATAACGTCTATCAAGAAGAACATATCCCAACCCAATTCGAGCGATTCTGGCGTAGCTTCCGCGCTAACAATTTAGCGATGTTCGGACTGTGGTGCCTATTATTCATCATTGTCATCACTCTGTTATCACCTTGGATCACGCCTCATGACCCACAAGCTCAAACTGGTGAGCTTTTGATCCCACCTTCATGGAATCCAGCGGGGACTGTTGAATATTTCCTTGGTACAGACGACCTAGGGCGTGACATATTGTCTCGCTTGATTGAAGGGTCAAGATTCACCTTTGGTGCCGCATTCCTTGTCACGATTATCGCCACTGTTGTAGGTTGTGTTATCGGCGTTCTCGCGGGTATGACGAAGGGTTTGTTATCAAGTACGTTAAACCATCTACTCGATACCGTGATGTCCATTCCGTCGCTGCTGCTTGCGATCATCTTCGTCGCATTTCTTGGTTTTGGCGAATTCAATATCTTACTTGCGATCTGTTTAGCCCTGATCCCACGCTTTATTCGATCCGTCTATATTGCCGTCCACACAGAAGTCGAAAAAGATTACATCATGGCGGCAAGGTTAGACGGCGCGAACGACTTCTATCTGCTCTGGAACTCGATCTTACCTAACGTACTTGTTGTGGTCGCCAGTGAAGTAACCTTGGCATGGTCTATTGCTATTTTAGATATCACTGCGCTTGGATTCTTGGGTCTGGGTGCACAAGCCCCCAGCACCGAGTGGGGTGCGGTATTGGGTGACTCTGTCGAGTTGATCTACTTGGCACCTTGGACGGTGACACTTCCTGGTCTAGCCATCATGTTTACTGTAATTGTGATTAACCTCGTTGGTGAAGGTGTTCGCCAAGCGCTAAATGCGGGGATCGAGTAATGCCGTTGTTAGATATCCGCCACCTCACTATTGAGATCGAAACACCACAAGGCATGATGAAAGCCGTAGACCGAATGAGCCTAACCATTAATGAGGGCGAGATTCGTGGTTTGGTAGGTGAATCAGGTTCAGGTAAAAGCTTGGTCGCAAAAGCGATTGTCGGTGTCTGTAAAGACAACTGGAAAGTGACCGCGGACCGAATGCGTCTCGGCAACGTGGACTTGTTGCAACTCACTCCAAAAGAACGTCGCCGGGTCATCGCACGTGACATCGCGATGATTTTCCAAGAGCCATCAACCTGCCTAGATCCATCAGAAGAGGTAGGAAAACAGTTGATTGAAGCGATTCCTTCTCGTTCATTTGAAGGAAAATGGTGGCAACGCTTTAAATGGCGTAAAAAACAGGCGACCGCTTTGCTGCATAAAGTGGGGATTAAGAATCACCAACAGATCATGCGCAGCTACCCATATGAGCTGACCGACGGTGAATGCCAGAAGATCATGATTGCAATGGCAATTGCTGCCAAGCCAAAACTGCTGATCGCCGATGAGCCAACGAACGATTTGGATCCGATTACTCAGTCGCAAATTTTGCGTCTGTTGAGTCGAATGAACCAGATTCACAATACCTCTATCCTATTGATTGGTCACGACTTAACCACTATTACTCAGTGGGCAAATCGAATCACTGTTATGTACTGTGGTCAGTCAGTAGAATCAGCCGATACCAAAAAGATACTTAGCAAGCCGAAGCACCCTTATACCGTTGCGCTACTTAAAGCGATGCCTGACTTTAGTGATTGGATCCCACACAAAGAGAAGCTGCAATCGTTGCCAGGAACCATTCCTCCATTGCAGCACTTGCCAATCGGATGCCGACTTGGTCCGCGTTGCCCGTATGCTCAGCGCCAATGTGTAGAAATACCTATGACTCGAAGAATCAAGAATCACAAGTTTGCCTGCCACTTCCCGCTCAACATGGAGAAGAAAAAAGCATGAGTGCCCTATTAGAAGTCACCGACTTATCAAAAACCTTTGTCACTCGAGCCGGACTCTTTCGTAAAAAAGTTCACGAGGCGGTGAAACCTGTCAGCTTTAGTCTTGAGGCAGGGCAAACCATTGGCTTTATCGGACAGAATGGCTCAGGGAAATCGACCTTAGCACGTATGCTATCTGGCGTAGTCGAACCGACATCGGGCGAAATAAGAGTCAATGGTGAACGCTTAGAACATGAAGATTACTCGACACGCTGTAAACTGATTCGAATGATTTTCCAAGACCCAAATACCTCATTAAACCCGCGCATTCAAATTGGTCGCATTCTGGAAGGGCCTTTGAAACGAAATACCAGCATGCCTCCTGAAGCGCGAATCAAACGTGTCAAAGAGACGTTACTGCGTGTCGGCCTGTTACCTGAACACGCGTACTTCTATCCGCAGATGCTTGCGACTGGTCAAAAGCAGCGTGTTTGTCTTGCGCGAGCGCTGATATTGCAGCCATCCATTATAGTCGCGGATGAAGCCCTAAACGGTCTCGACATGGCAATGCGTTCTCAAATCATTAACCTGTTTTTGGAATTGCAGGAGGAAATGGGCGTTTCCTTCATCTATGTATCGCAGCATATCGGCGTAGTAAAACACATTACCGATAAAGTGATGGTGATGCACGAAGGTGAAGTGGTAGAAAGTGGAGAGACTCATCAGGTACTCTCTTACCCAGAACACCCTATCACTCAAAGATTGGTAGAGAGCCATTTTAACAAGGCAACCTGCTTCAAATAGGATACGAGATGCTAAGGATAGCGTTAATCAGTCTACTCTCTTTCACGCTGCCTTCTGCGGCGCTCGCTTATTCCAATCAACAGACTTGGCTTGATACTCGCTTTGTCGAGAGTGCATTTGTCAATGTCGCCTTACGCAACGAGTATTCCTCAGGGAAAAAGCCTCTGGTGAAATGGAACAAGCCAGTGCGCATCTGGGTCGATCATAGGGTTGCTGACAGCGAACTGCATGATGAGTTAACCAATGCCCACATTCGTCATCTTGCCGCGATCACTGGCCACTCTATTACCCGAGTTTCATCACGTGAACAGGCAAACATTATCTGGATTTTTACTCAGGAATCTCAGTGGCGTGAGGACATTGAACGTGAACTTGGCAAGCCTGCCTTGGATAATGTTTATGGTGCCATTTGTAAAGCGGGGTATCGGCTCAATCCCGATAGCTCTATGTCTGGTGCCGCCGTCATTATTCCTGTCGACCAAGCAAGAGAACACGGTAAACTGCTCGCTTGTATTGTTGAAGAAATCACTCAGGTCATGGGATTACCTAACGATTCAGAAAGTGCATACCCCTCTATTTTCAACGACCAAACCCCTGAAGATCTGCTGTCTCCACTGGATGTTATACTGCTCAAGTTACTCTATGAACCCGAATTAAAGGCGGGAATGAGCGAACAGGAAGCGAAACCAGTCGTTGCTAACATTTTGCGTAGATACAAAAAAAACGGCACGCTGGAACGAGCCGTTTCTGTTGCTAAAAGTGGCGAACTATTTCAGCTCATTGGCTACTAATTAGCGCGCTTTTTTAGTTCAAATTCGAATTCATCAGGACAAAGAACGACCCCTTCTTCGTTGTCATTAGGGAAAACAACAACTGACAACTCATCATCTTCCAGACCATGCGTCCAACGGCTAAACCATTTTGCAGTCGATATTGATTCAGCTTTGCAATGTTCCCAGTCCCCCGTTGCCCATTGAGTTGCGAACTCCTCGTGAGGCCAAACTGGGACACAGTCTTCATCTTCTGTATTGAGCATTACGCAGCCATGTTCATCGGTCAGAATCCATACTTGACGATGTTTCGCGATCTCTTTAATACAGTAATTAAATCGCTCATCAGGACGCATCTTGCTAACGGTTTCTAACTGCTCTTTAGATAGTGACATTTTTGTTCCTCTAAATAAAACGCCCACGGCGAAAGCCATGGGCGTTTAAAATTCATTGAGCTGGAAATTAAGCCAGTTCAGTTTGAAGCCAAGGCCAGCCTTGTTTCTTACGGCTTAGAGTGTTTTCCATCATAAGCATGCCATCTTTCTCATGCTTAACAAGCTTCTCTGCCCACTCACCCTTATAAAGTAGGCGAGTTTGCGCTGTTGTGATGTCGGTTAGCATTACTGCTGCAAACGCTAGGCCTTCTTCAGAACAACGGCGCTCTAGGTCCGCTTCTAGTGCATCGATCATGCCGTCTACTTGCTCTAGTGTCGCAAGTTCAACCTGACCAACTACAACGTCACGACCGTTGAATGGGTAACCTTTTAGATCTTTTTCTACAAGTTGTGCCGCAGAAAGACCTTCGATATCTGTTTTAGCGATCAGTAGATCTTTAATGAATGCATCAACATCACATACATCAGCGATTTTTGCTAACTCTTCAACGGCATCTTTGTCTTTCTGAGTGCATGTTGGAGAAGCGAAACCTACTGTATCAGATAGGATAGCTGACATCATAAGCTTAGCAATTTGAGGCTTAATCTCATGACCTTCAATCTTAAACATGTTGAACAGTACAGTGTTAGTACAACCAACAGGCCAGATCCAAGCTTCCATTGGGTTCACTGTCATCACATCACCTAGACGGTGGTGGTCAACGATACCAAGAATTTCTGCTTCAGCCACATCATCCGGTGCTTGTGCTAGATCTGAGTAGTCTACTAACCAGATTTTTTCACCCGCTACCGAAGTACGTAGTTCAGGAACTTCTGCACCCGCAACTTCAAGAATATGTTGGGTTTCACGGTTAATCTCACCTTGGCGAATCGGCATAGCTTCAACACCACGAGCTTTCAGTAGCTCTGTCGCTACCAACGCACTACAGATACTATCGCTATCAGGGTTCTTGTGACCTACAACTAGAATCATCTTTTTTCCTATCTGACTAAATTTCTTCCCATACGATGGGTCATTACTCACGAGGGCAATATTTTACCTGATTCTGATAATTTGTCATCGCCTAGGCGAGAATATTTCGGCATAAGCAATGACTATTCGATTCATTGCACACCGCTCAACAATTAAGTTTAGCACTTATCACACTCTTTCGTGGTTGAAGCGTCAAAACCCCCTTAGTCTCAAATACGCATCATCTTGCTACCCCCCATCATCAAGGAAAGTTAAAAATCATTATTGAAAATAATTCTCATTAGCATATTATTGATAATAATTCGCATTAAGGTTCGATATCTATGAGTCACTCACGCCTTTTACAAACCTTGCCGAACTGGCTAACACTGGCGCAGTTCGCCCCAGCTTACAAACGCTTGCTGCTGCCCGTTGCTTTAATTGTGCTTGTGGTTAATCCAACCACTAGGCTGGTTACTGTCAACACCCTATCAGACGCCTTCTGGGCTGTATCGAGCTACGTTGCCGTTACCCTCGCGATTTATCACTATCTATCGGGCTTTTTCAGTCAAGACAACCGCATTGTTAACCTTTATCAAAACTCACGAAATCATCAAGTTTTGTTTGCCGCACTACTTGGCGCGTTGCCAGGTTGTGGTGGTGCGATTATCGTCACCACGCAGTTTGTCAGTGGGCGGGTTGGATTTGGCGCAATCGTTGCGGTACTTACCTCGACAATGGGGGATGCGGCGTTCCTTCTCCTCGCCAGTAAACCGGATATCGGTTTTGCGATTATCGGCCTTGGTGTAATCGTGGGCTGTGTTTCTGGCTGGATGGTGAACGAGATCCATGCCGACGACTTTTTACGACCCGACACTCAACGAATCACCCCTAGCGCAGATGTGTGTCGCATCGCGACCAGACGCGTTGAACTGCATGCCATCAATCTACAAGGAGTGTTTTGGAAGTGGCTATTGGTTCCAGCAACCGCCATCGCCTTTATGGGATCTTTTCAACTCGACATCAATCAAATACTCAGTTTGCCAACCATGACTATTGAGTGGATAGGAACGATATTGATCATCAGTAGCACTCTGCTCTGGTCTCTCACTAAAGAGATAAAAGACTACGAATCTACCGTGGCAGAAGATGCAAAGCAGGTCTCATCGCATCCTATCCAGAAGGCGGCACAAGATACCAACTTTGTCACGGCTTGGGTGATCATTGCGTTTATGGCGTTTGAACTGTTTAGCTTCTTCGGACAAGTCGATATATCGACGAGCTTCGCTGGTTTAGGCGCTTGGATGCCCCTAATCGGTCTTGCTGTTGGGCTACTGCCAGGATGTGGGCCGCAAATTCTGGTAACCAGTCTCTATATTGCTGGCGTGGCGCCACTGTCCGCTCAACTAGCCAATGCGATATCTAACGATGGAGATGCGCTCTTTCCTGCTATCGCACTCGCTCCTAAGGCAGCACTAGTGGCGACCATTTATTCAGCGATTCCGGCATTTCTCGTCGGTTACGGCTACTATTTTCTATTCGAAATTTAGCACTATCAGTGCCTAAGGCTAGGTCATAAGACCCAAATAGTGCCCCACTAGAGGGCGCACCTATTATGTTATCGATGAAGCGCGAATATATCCTCGATGACAAAAAAAAGCCGCTTGTTCAGACTGCGGCTTTTTGTTTGACTTTTTTCGGTACGTCTATGTCGCCGAAACTACTTATGACGTTCCTTTAATTTGTTGATGACGTCATTCATCGACAAGCCCTGATCTTGAAGCAGAACCATCAAGTGATAAATAAGATCTGCAGACTCACAGATTAACTCCGCCTTATCGCCCGACGTCGCCGCAAGCGCGACTTCAACGCCTTCTTCGCCCACTTTTTGCGAAATACGCTTGGTACCACGGGAATATAAGTGTGCAGTATAAGAAGACTCAGGGTCGGCGTCCTTGCGGGCAGCCAGTAGCTGCTCAAGTTGATGAAGCCACACCATTTGAGTCTCTTCTTGCTGATCGGCATCCCAACACGTTGTGGTTCCCGTGTGACAAGTTGGACCTATAGGATCGACTTTAACCAGTAACGTATCGTTGTCACAGTCAAGGGCAATATTCTTCAGTTGCAGAACATTTCCGGACGTTTCGCCTTTGGTCCATAGACGCTCTTTAGTTCGAGAAAAAAACGTCACCTGTCCCGTTTCCCCGGTTTTAGCCAACGCATCTTGATTCATGTAGCCCATCATAAGGACTTGGCTAGACTGAAAGTCCTGGACTATTGCTGGAACCAATCCATCCACCTTATCCCAATCAATTCTCTCTGCCAGTGTATTCACTTCCGCTGCGGTAAAACTCATAAACGCACCTCTACACCTTGTTGTTTCAGATACTGTTTTAGCTCACCAATGTTGATGACCTGCTTGTGGAATACCGAAGCCGCCAGCGCACCATCTACATTCGTTTTTTGGTATGCCTCAGCAAAGTGCTCCATTGCACCTGCGCCGCCGGAGGCAATCAGTGGTACTTTGCAAACTGCACGTACCATATTGAGTTGTTCCAAATCGTACCCGTTGCGAACACCATCTTGGTTCATCATATTCAATACGATTTCACCAGCACCACGCTGTTGTACTTCTTGTACCCAATCACGTGTTTCCCATTGAGTCGCTTTCGTACGCGCCTCATCACCCGTAAACTGATAAACCTGATACTTGCCTGACGCTTGGTCAAAGTAAGAGTCGATACCAACGACAATGCATTGTACGCCAAACTTATCCGCGAGATCGGTAATTAGCTGTGGATTCGCTAACGCCGGTGAGTTGATCGAGACCTTATCTGCGCCAAACTCTAATATGCGAGCGGCATCTTCGGCGGACTTAATGCCACCAGCGACACAGAAAGGAATATCAATCACTTCAGCCACTCGTTTAACCCAACTCTTGTCTACGACACGACCATCGCTCGAGGCAGTAATGTCATAAAAAACAAGTTCGTCGGCACCCTCTTCAGCATAACGCTGAGCAAGCGGTACAATGTCGCCGATGATTTCGTGATTACGAAACTGCACGCCCTTGACTACTTGCCCATCACGCACATCAAGACACGGAATTATTCGCTTTGCTAACATAAACAACACCTCTCAATAGGTTGTTGTTTTAATTGAATTAAAAATAAAAACACCAGAAACTCCATTTAGGGTTTTGCATCATATTTACATCACAATATATTACAAACAACTAATAACTAGTGACTAAAAATGCAAGATATGACTAATTATTCAAACACTATATAACAGTTTTAGTCTCATTTCATGTGCTATTGTTTTCGCGTTACGCCCACCGCAAGCGGTGAATATAGCGACTATTCAGCTTAGCGCTTCTTCTTAGCAGCTCTCTAATAAACGAAGATTGTCCTTAATGTGTAACTACGTGTATATTCCACTATTGGGATAGGTATTATAACTATCTGAAATCTATATTTTTAATGACAAAAAGCACAATAGCGAGTGAGAACTACATATGGATAATGGGCTAATTACTTTTTTTGAAATCGAAGAGTGTGGGTTCTATAGAAGTCAAAAATTAGGTAGCTCTAATAAACGTTCATCTGTACACGTACAAGGTGATCTAGAAGAGGCTCTAGACAAAGTCACTGAGTGGGCGAAGCAGAGAGATTTTTGTAAGACCCTTCCTTTCGATTCAGCGTCACACCCTAACCGTTCGCATGTTTACTTCAAAGATTACGCTCTATCAGAAGAAAACGGAGATAGATTGATTGTTTTTTGTAAAGCCTTTTCAAACGACGAAGGTAAATTGAGCGGTTTTGTTCAAGATTCAAAAGTTGGCAGCAATAGCGGTGACGTCATCCAAGTCGAGAAGAACGCGCAAGGAAAGAAACTAATCTACGGCGCACCAATGTATTTCTGGTACATTCCAGAAAAGAACTTAATAGCTTCAATTAAGTTTCCACATTCGACGGTCAACACTGAAGAGATGTGCTGGTACATAAAGAGAAGCATTGACAATTTTATCCCTGATGAAAGTAAAGTTGTACACAACTCAACTCAGTACAACCATTTCGCTAACCAAGATATTGATCGTAAGAACGTCACTTACAAGTCACCCTGTGGCAAATACTCAACAAAGTTTTCTTTCAAAACGAAAATGAAAGAATTGACAATTGATGATATATCCCCTGACCACTTAGCCCCTTACATCACTCACTTAGTCATCAGAGAAACCATCTCTTCAGAAAAGAAAATTGAGCAAAACCCAGCTTTGTCATTATGGAATAAAGTCAATAAAAAACGAACATCTACAAAGCAGAAAAAGCATGTGGAAATTATCGAAGAAGCTACCGTTACTGCTGACGAATTGCGAGATATTCTCAAGGTTTACAATGAAGAAAATGACGGGAGTGAGAGCTCTGAAAACCTATCTTGGAATGACATAGGCTTTAGGACAAACGATGAAGACACAACCAAGTGGTTTAGTAACTATGTTGACCGAAGAAAAATCACACTAGACCCAACACAAAAAATGGACAGTAGCTATTACCCTGCTAAAACGGTCATGATTACTTTACAAGACGTTCGTGACTCACTGCTAAACTTCTCTAAAACAGGTGCAGCAGAGCAGTACAATCGTAAGTATGGGAATTAGAATGAAACACAAAAGCATACTCTTCCAAGTCACATATGTAGCCATAAGTGTATTCATAGCTTACTTAGGTAGACACTTTATTACCCTAGCTGATTTGAAGGATTTAACGAGTACCTTACAAAATGTGTCTGCGGCTGTTTTTACGCTAGCAGGAATCTGGGTGGCTTATAGTTATCCAGAAGCGATTGCCAGGTTTACCAACCCAAAGAAATTCAGCTTGATTAAAGGTACGGAGCAAACCCAAAGAATCCGCAGCCTTGTTTTAACAATATTTTCATCTGCTTTTGTGTTGGTAGGAATTGTTTTGTTTAACTTACTGTCTCCATACATCCAACACCTCTTTAAGACATTTGATTTGTATCCTTATATCAGGGTTGCTGGGATTTCAGTGATAAATTATCTGGCATTCATACAACTACAAGCAATAGTGAGAATAATGAGTAACAACCTAGAATTCATCTATAGCCTGATGAAAGTTAAAGCAGAGAATGAAGCTCACGATGATTTGAGTAACTAATAAGTTGAGCTAGGTTTCGATTTATTAGTGTTAAAGTTTTTCTGCCTAGCTAAACATACGCAATGAAGGGGCTTAATCATGCAACTAAATGATTAGACTGAACACTATCTGTCGATTCCAAGTTAAGATTTCATCTGCTAGCTGCAAGCAGTGGTGTAATGAACACTCTTGGTAAAGTACTCGCTCTTTCCCATTTTCGAGCACAAACGACGCATCTTAATTTATCCCATTGCCTACATTGTTATTCACAGCTGCTGAAAGGTGTAACCTAGAACTATATAGCTATGACTTAGAGCTTTGTCCTTCTTAGACAGCTAAATTTTGATGTTTATATAAATCAAAACTGACTTTAAATAACATTGCATTCGGCATGATTCTAACCATCTTTTAAGGAACAGACATGTACACTACATTAACGAATAATCAAACTTCAAAAGAGTACACTAGATATCAGATAGAGGATGAAGTCACAAAATATGGTGTATCTTGCCACGTTGCAAAGCCTTTTGAGTTTAATGATGTGCAGAAAAAGCTGGGTTATAAAACTTCGCTACTAATGCTAAGCATGGCAAGAAACCCACATGTAAGCGCCTCTGGATTAAAGGACATAATCGACATTTCATCATACTTCACGAATTACCCTTCATTTCGGGTCGTTAGCCTCAATACTCAAAAGACCTATCCGCAGTTTACAATAGAGACTAACGAAGAAGATGGAATATTCAAAGATGACTTGGCCGCATACCCCAAAATTACGCATTTCTTTCGAATAATCCCCGAACTAAAAATACCTAAAACTACACTTGGGATTGACTCCAATAGCACATATGAACTTGATTTAGTAATAGAGTTAATCCTAAACCTAGATGGCGCAGAACATACTTTGGCTAGTGTGGTCGTTGAATGTGATGGCCCAACACACCTTGAAAGCGATAAAGTGAGAGCTGATAAATTAAGGGACTCGCATATCCAAAGTTTAGCTTTTACAGTATTTCGCATTCAAAGTGTTAACACTCATTGCTACACGATAAAAGTGCAAAGGGAGAAAACATATCAAGAGTTAATGGCTCATATAAGGAATATCCAAGAGCATTTCAGGAATCGTCTATTTGCGTACCTTAGTTCTGCCCCACACCTATTCCGTGCAATCCAACCATAATTTCATCCATAGTGCTATTACTAATAGGGACTACTGAAAGTTCTGTATTTGAGAGGCGAAATCTGCCATTTGATATCTAAGTTCAGATTGAGCGTGGCAGGTACATTTTAGAGGCAAGCAGTATTTTGCTTTTTCTAAAAATCATGCAGCATAACGTAAATCTGACATCCCAAATCGAGGACGAAACTTTCTGCCCAGAAACTTTCACTTTAGATACTTATGAGTTGCTATCCATCGCCATTAAGAGGATGATTGGCAAGCTGTTTATTAGTCGGAACTAACTTGTCAAAGTACGCTTTAGCAAAACCATCTAAAGTACTACCGCACTTCAATAAAAAAGGTTCTATATCCTCTAGTTCCCATCCGTCATAACCTAGATAAAACAGCTCATGTTCGATCACACCACTGAAGTAATCGTCAGGTAGGGTCAAATCATTAAAAGACGGAGCTTCACAGTATCTTAATGACAATTCATACATTTGCTTTATCATCCACATTATTGCCTCTTTAATCAGTGCATCTTTATCGTGGAGGTCTTTTTTCATACTTGCTCTAAGCATATCAATGGCATCTATTTGAAGCTCATTCACTTCCTTTTTAAGCTCTTCGATTTCATCAAGATTAGAAAACCAACTCACACAATCTTGACGAAGAACTTGGTCTAAGCCTTTAAGGCTTAATCCTAATTTGCTTTGCGCATGCTCTAGAGCCCCTAAAATCAGGGTATCGAAAAGAAAATTAGGGGATTTCAACTGGCAACTTTTCACATCATCAAAATAATTATCATTGCTTTTGATCTGTCGAAAGATTGCGTTTTTTTCGTTCCTCATCAGGTCAATGAGATAAGTTGAGTTTTCTTTAAAGAAGTCACTCATTACAGACTTTTCATCAACATTTTGGTGGTACATTATTAGCCTTTATTTATTGTAATTATGATTAACAAGGAGAAATATCCCTTGAGCTGAGAAGAACAATACCAGCACATTTCACTAGATTCCATTCGTTATAATGGATATTTATGCAAGATACCGACAAAACCCAGCAAATTTATTTTTTTACACCCCCAGATTAGACTCTAAAGCTTCCTTATCATCATGACGAACAGGGTATTTTTCGTTCAACAGATTAATAAACTGTTGCAAGTCAGTCATAATTTCGGTCTCCGTATCTCTTCCCTTCGATGCTTGGATCGCAACATGATTGGTTATTGCCCAAATCCTTCGAACATAATCTCTGTCATGAACAGGAGTGAGAAGTTTAAGGGTGGCAAGTATATTGTTGATCTCTAAAATATTTTTTTTCATAATCATTACTCGTTTTTAATTTTAATTGTTGAATAAACTGATCTTTCATTTCTAGTTTATAAGCCATTGCGGCAAATTTTCTCTGATAGCTTATATTTTGACACGCGAGAGATTTAACCTCTTGATTTATAAAGGCCATACGCTCACCTTGCTCCGCAATTTTACTCAAACTATCATCGCGTTGAGCTTGCAATTTCCTTAACCGCTTTCTCAAGTATCGATTTTTCTCTTCGTATTTTTTACTAAAGAAAGATGTATCGTTGATCGATGTTAGTTCTTTTTCTTTCAACCCAATTGCACGTTCATTAATAGAGAGCCTAACTTCTTTTTTGTCTAAGAGGCGTTGACGCTTGTTCGCATCCTTTCGCTGCTGTAAAAGCGCCTGAGCTTGTTTTTGCTGGGCCTTCCACTCTTTTCGCGTCAAACGTTGAACTCGTGGCCCAAGGCGCGTCATCCCAAGCTTCACTCCGACCTCTTCGTAATATTCATCTTGAAACTTTCTCATCGCTTCTTTGTATACGTGAGCCTTTTGGGAGTAACCACCTTTACACTCATTCCTAGCTCTGATTCCGTCATGGATCTGAGACATGGAAAAAACGCCATCAACAACGCTTGGAAGACTGTAATAGTGAAGGTGAGGGTTGGTTTCATCGAGATGAAGAATGACTGACATTAAGTTTTTTCCATATTTTTTTTGGAGAAACTCAATGGATCGCTTGATAAATGCCTTGAAGTCAACACTTGATTCTGATTCAACGCTAATTACACCGCCTAGCAGCATAGGAGCGTCTTTTCGTATCTTTCGCCCAAGTTTGTCTCGTGCTAACAGACTTCTATTAAGCGCTACTTGAGGAAGAGTACGAGGATCTACACCAAACAAGATTTGGGGTGGTTGCGGATGCTCAACATGAGGGCAATAACCTTCTTCTCGCATCGCTTCGTTAACGACACTTTGCATTGATGGTTTACCTTTTTTAGTTGAAACATTAGCGTAACTTTCAACATGCAAAAACTGATAGCCAGACATAATCACTAAAATCCACTTTATATGATTATAACACGCTGATATTTAACAAAATAGTTTACAAATTATTTATTTTTTATTATAAATTTAAAATTTCTTATAAAGCATTGAAAATGCGAGATAAAAATTTGTCAGGGGCTCTAGGGGATGAAGTCCCCAGCCGACGGCTTATTTTCAACGAGGTACGAGTAGAAGATAAGCATAGTCGGTTACTATGCTTACCGTAAGTAAATTGACAAATATTTATTACTAATTATATTAAATTAAAACATAAGGTTAGGATAAGTTTTACTTGACAAGCACTTTTGAAATGAGCCATTATATTAATGTAATATCTCCAAGAAGAAATAACTCGAACTGTAGAAGAGCCTATTTTTCAAACAATCCGTCCCAATTTAAGCATAAATATCAAGCCAACCACCACACAAGAAACACATCGTTAACTTCAGCTTGCTCGGCAAGCTGGTAAGCATTCATTTTTTACAAAAATGAATGCTTATGGGTACTTAAACTTTTATTTTCCCTAAAACACTTAATATCTATTGTTTAGTATAGACTCACCTCTTCTGTAACCGATAAAATCCATTTTGAAAACACAAATTATTAGAATAAAAAGGTTTCACATGAACTCAGATAAAACAGTTACAGACAGCAAAACGCGCACAGCGAGACAGTGGTTAGCTCTACCAACAAAGGATAAGCGGTATCCCAAAAGGGGAGCTATAGGTATTAAGGGTAAGAGAGGTATTTACTTTCATATGTCTCAAACCAAGCCAGTTCGCAGCGAAGCAACGCATCACCCTTTTTTCGACGTTCTGCCAGTCCCAGAGCAATATAAAAACTTAAACTATTACTATTTTGATGAGTGCGAAGTTAAACGCACTCCGCAGCAATGGCTAAAGCATGGTCGAGTCGTTAAACCAGGCTCAGTACCATGTAGTGGTATAAGATCAGGATTCAACCCCAAAACACGACAGCACATAGAAATGAGCTACTTTCTAATGTCTGATACGCGGAAAATGTTCTGTAATGGGCTTTAAACACGAACGCTCCCAAAAGTTGGGAGCGTTTCTATGAATATCGAATAATAATATCAGGTGGAAATGTCATCCAGACTCTTTAAACCGTACCATTCACACCGCCAATCGCCTGATTTCACATAGAAAGGAACTACTTTATAATCTTTTTCAGGAGTGGGGAGATAGCTACGCTCTTTTAAATTCTCGATAACTGCGGCTAAACTACTCCCCCCCTTAATCAAGCCCAATAAATGACCAACCTTTATAACTGGCACTTCCATATCTTGAATCCTATCGGAGCCAATCCAGTTAAAAGAACCAACTATAGAGCAATGACGATAGTCATTAGAAATCTTTAACGTGTTCTGATACAGATTTAGATCATGTGATTGCAATAGAGAGGAAATAATCTTTGCTTGCCCTATTCCTTTTTTTATTTCTTGAGATCTTTGATTTACTTCACGAATTTCCGCTGGTTCAATAAACCACTTTAACTCAACAGTTAAAACCACTTTATTTATGTCATCAATTATAGCCAAATCTAAGTCAGTACCCGAAACTTTACCTGATTCGCAACGATAGCCTAATGCAGATAACTCCTTTTCAAGATCATCGTACAAAAGACTTTCTTTTTCATCGACTAAAGATGCATAGATCGCCTTATCAGCAGCTATCTGATTCAATAGCGCGCAAGCATTTCGCTCAGCATCTGAGTTAATAAATAAAAATGGTGATATTGCATAATTCCCATCCTCACAATCAAACAATGGTTGTGTTGCAGCATCAGGATAGTTAATCCCCATAGAACCAAAAGTTAGATATTCTAAAACAGCTAACACCCTAGTACGTTCGTACCCAGTCACTTCAACTAGAATTCTAACAAATTCGTTTTTAGAAATAACCCAAACTCTTTGTGCATAACCAGCGTTAGGCAAGTCATCTGAGCTTACTGTAGTAGCTGCATATCGTGCGTAGCATAAACCTGAAATCGCCACAAATATTTTGCGAAACTCGCCTAAAGTAAAACGAGAAAACGCCCATGAGTCAGGTAAATGGTATCTAACCTTTTGGGATTTTTCGAAAATACCGACAACTGATTTTGATAGCGGTTCATTCCATGAGATTGCGAACTTATTATCAAAACAAAATGTGTGATCCTTCACTGTGTCGAGAATTGCTGCGGTATCAACATTAGAGCGTTCATTAGTTCCAGTTTTATGAACAAATCTATTATATGCTTCATATGGAACTCCATTAGACCAATCTTTATCGGTTTTTAACTCGCAACCAGCCACTTCGATCGATAGTTCTTTTCGATGAGCAAGGGGGAATATAGAGCAGAACTGATTGTAATCATAAGACTTGCCATACCACTCATGAGCAGCATTGGCATTGTCTTGAGAGAATGATGTAGTCAGAGCATATTTTCTTCGTTTACACTTATTGAAACACACTCTCAACGGGTGAGTAATGAAGTTAATCATATTATCGACACCCGCAGCCTTATCGTGAGTTGAGCCATCCGAAACAGATAGCTCATAATACTTATACTCTAGGTAGGACAACAGTTCCCAGATCGCCTGTGAGTACGGTATAGAAGTGAGGTCATTACTCTCAAATGCCGCATCAATTTCTTGCTCTATTTCTTTAATATTCAAATTATTGCCCTTTGCCTGTCGAATGACTTCCACAAAATTACGCACCTAGATGCTCATTGGCATAATGCAACCTTTGATCGTTTACTACCAGCTTAATCAAAGGGATAGTGACAATATTGAGAGCTCAGACCGCTCAATGAAACAAAGCGCCCAAATAAGCTAATTTCGAGTAACTTTGTTAGGGTGAAGTCATGCCAACTGAATTTGACTGGATGAATACTCTTAACAAATCAGCTTAACGCATTTGATCAAACTTTCTTCCAAGACTCATCCAGTGTTCCAGAACCTCACTAACAAGTTGAAATTCATTGCTTTCATCTTTTACTTCAGCTCGTGCAGCTTCAATAAATTTCACATTAATATCAACATCTTGAAACTCTATCAGTTCATCCATCTTTGCATAATACAGGATGAAATCAGCAACTCTTTGGCTCTGTCGCCTTAAGTGTTCTCTATTAGCAAATATGTACCCTCCTTGCGTTGTATAGTGCTTTTGCGTATGGAACACTAAACGTTTAATTGTGACTTCATGGACACCAATAAATTCAGCATAAGTCTGGAAGGTTTTACGAAATATCCCACATGTATAGCGCTTCCCTGTTTGCGCTGTCACCTCTAGCAAGTCAACATAGTCTGTCGGGTTCTGCTTAAAGTGATTCGTTAATGTCACATTTGGAAAGACGAAGTCACTCTCAAACCCATAGCCCTTTAAGCTTTCTAGTGTTTTAATTGCTTCTTTGTTCAACGGAGCACGATATTGAATTTCAGCGTTTTTAAGGCCTGTAGCTGCTTCTTCGTCATTCCATGTTACATCTCTCAGGCTTTCTGAAACTTGGCTCCATGTGATTTTACAGACTTCTTCAGGACGCCAGCCAGTGAATAATAAGAATCTGAAGAAATGACTAGCTACAACGGCATTATGGGAGTCTTTATGGACAAATTTCTTCTCTCCTCTATAACTTTTCATGTCATCAATAGCACGAAGGACACTTGGTAAATCATCAGTGTCAATACATTCTGTTTTACGTCTTGACTGCCCTCCGTTGACAAACCAAGCATCGGTATCATCTAAGACTGTTACAGGATTCTTTTTAAATATGCTGAGCTCTTCATCATTAAGAAAGTGCTTTGCACCGTGTCTATAGAGTGCTTTCACTCTCTGGAATGTTTTGTCAGCCATGTAATCGGTGTGCTTTATCCTAACGGCTTTGTGTTCTTCAATGACATCATCACGTCGAATATCTAATGCATTGCGTTCTCTGAACTTAACACTCAATCTTTCAAAATCTTTGGTGTATTCGGAAATAGTGTCTTCGTGTAGCTCTTTATTCTCAAGATAATGTTCATGCAACTCCCTCAAACTTATTGAAGTTATCGCTCTCTTAATATACTCAACTGGATGCTTACCCTGATTCATCAAATCATGGTACCTCTCGGCTTCACGGCGAGCATTAAATAGTGAAATCTTCGAAGCATTTCCGATAGTAAAAAATTGAGACTGTTTTTTAGTGCCCTTCACTCTGCCATTCACGACATACACAACGCTACCGCCAGTGTTATGCCTTAACATAAGGCCATTGGCACGTTTATCAGTATCTTTGTATATCTTTTGACCGCCATCAGGCTTGGTTATAGAAAGGTTTTCAATAAATGACTTCGAAAATTTATGTGGGATTTGTGAATTTTTATACACGAAGAGACCTGCTTGTTTGCATCACACCTGCATCAAGCATACAAATTTTACATCAGATTTGCATCAATTTTTATAACTAGCTGCTAATATTAAAAAGAAAAAATATTAGCAGCCATAGATATATATCTTTAAATTACAATTAGTTATAAATAAACATCAACATTAAATTAGTTGTTACTTATATTTCAACTTCATTGGACAAAGGATTATTCGCTTTGCCAACATGCAAATGCCTCCTTTGCAGTAAACTTACCATCAAGCAGTGCTCGACCAACAATCACGCCTGCCACACCGCTGCCTTTCAGAGCTTCGATATCTGCCAGAGAACCAATACCACCGGATGACTGGAACTGAACTTGAGGGTACTGCTTACACAGATCAACGTAGAGTTCTACATTTGAACCTTCTAACGTACCATCACGCGAGATATCGGTACAAAGAACGTGTTTTAGCCCAACGGTTAGATAGTCATCGATAAGCGCCTCAATCGTTACACCAGAGTCTTCTTGCCAGCCAGAAATCGCGACCTTACGGACACCTTGTTCGTCAATATTGATGTCGAGTGCTAGAACAATTTTCTCCGCACCGTACTTTTCCATCCAACCCTTTACCAGTTCAGGCTGCTTAACCGCGGTTGAACCGACTACAACGCGTTGTGCGCCCGCTTCTAGCAGATCAACCACATCCTGCTCACTGCGCACGCCACCGCCAATCTGAATGCTAGCTGGCGTACTAGCCAGTAATTTGGCAATCAAATCCAGTTGGCGTGCTGTTGTATCTTTCGCACCAGTCAAGTCAACAAGGTGAAGCCAATCCGCGCCTGCCTTGTGATAGAGGTTGAACTGTTCGGCCGGATCGACTTTGTATTCTGTTACTTGGCCGTAATCCCCTTGATATAAGCGAACTACCTGCCCTTCAATTAAATCTAATGCTGGAATAATCACTAAACTATTTCCCTTTGATTCTTTAAATTACAGCTCTAAAAAGTTCTGAATAAGCTTCGAACCGGCTTTAGATGAGCGCTCTGGGTGGAACTGGACACCATAGTAATTGCCACTTTGAACCGCAGCGGTAAACGGATTACCGTAATCGCATTGTGCGATGGTGTATTCACCAACAGGCATGGCGAAACTATGGACGAAGTAAAAGTATTCCCCCTCTTCGATACCTCTAAATAGAGGGTGATCGGGTTTGGCTTTCACCGTATTCCAGCCCATATGAGGCAGTGGCAGATCACCAGTGTCCATCAGTCGGACTTCTCCTTGACAAAGGCCAAGACACTCAACGATTTCGTCTGCTTTTTGGCCTTTTTCTTGCGAAAACTTACCTAAAAGCTGCATCCCTAAGCAAATTCCGAGCAGAGGCCTTTCTACCTGTTTAACCAGCTCAATTAGGTTGCGCTCCTCAAGGTTTTTCATTGCTTCGCTCGCCGTGCCTACTCCTGGCAGAAACAGCTTATCTGCGGCCAAAACAACTTGAGGATCTTTCGATATGCTCACTTGGTAGCCGAGACGTTCAATGGCAAATCTCACTGAAGAAACATTGGCACAACCGGTATCAATAATGACAACTTTCTGATCTGTCATAACTCTATCCTTACAATACGCCTTTGCTGCTTGGTAACTCTGTGCCTTCTACCTTAATCGCTTGACGAAGCGTGCGACCAAAGGCTTTAAACAGACTCTCAATGATGTGGTGGTCGTTGTCACCAGCTGATGAAAGGTGCAAAGTACAAGCTAATGTGTCAGTCAATGAACGGAAGAAGTGAACGACCATCTCTGTCGATAAGTCACCAACCTGTTCACGGCTAAACTGGGCATCAAATTTAAGATATGGACGACCCGATAGGTCCAGAGCACATTGAGCTAAACATTCGTCCATTGGTAAACTAAAGCCAAAACGGCCAATACCACGTTTATCACCCAGAGCATCTTTCAACGCCTGTCCTAAAGCTAAAGCGGTATCTTCAATGGTGTGGTGATCATCAATATGCAGATCGCCTTCAACCTGACAATTCATTTGGAAACCGCCGTGTGTAGCGATTTGATCCAGCATATGGTCGAAGAAACCTAATCCGGTAGAGATCTGGTTTCCACCTTGCTCATCCAGATTTACTTTGACCTTGATATCTGTTTCCTTCGTCGTACGAACCACTTCTGCGACACGAGCTTTTACCGTCAAGTCCTTGAGGATCTGCTTCCAGCCCATCGTTTCCGGGTTGTATTGAATACCACGAATCGCCATGTTTTCAGCCAATTGCAAGTCTGTGTGACGATCACCAATAACAACGGAGTTCTGGAAATCAACCTTACCGCCCTGCAAATACTCTTTAACCATGCCTAGCTTAGGCTTACGACATGAACAGTTGTCTTCTTCGAAGTGAGGGCAGATAAGAACGTCGTCAAACTTGACGCCTTGCGACTCGAAAATGTCCATCATCATATTGTGCGGTGCATCGAAATCTTGTTGCGGATAGCTGTCCGTCCCTAGCCCGTCTTGGTTAGTCACCATAACTAAGCGATAGCCTGCTTCTTGTAGCGACAGCAGACTAGGAATAACAAATGGTTCAAGCTTCAATTTGTCTAAACGATCCACTTGGAAATCAACCGGCGGCTCAACAATTAAGGTGCCATCACGATCAATAAAAAGGATTTTTTGCTGTTTACTCACGGGAACTTCCTTATTTCAAAATGGTTGGCAGCCGCAATCAGCCGCTGCCAATGATGCTTTAGTTATAATAATTTCTGATAAATCCGAGTGTCTTTTCACACTCATCACGGCTACCGATGCTGATTCGGACACAATTTTCAATTGGCGAATTACGTAAAATAATGCCTCGGTCCCAAGCGGCTTTAAATAGCGCATCACCATCAGGGAATTTCACTAATAAGTAGTTACCCCAACCTTCGAATATTTCAAGACCATGGATCATCGATAAACCAACCTGCAAGTAGGCGCGATTGGCATTGAGGTCCAATACCTGAAACTTAGCGCGTGCTAGGCCAGCTTCGGACAGAGCCTGAGTGGCGATTTCCGCGACAGGAATTGGCACTGGATAAGGCGCGATGACCTTGAGTAACACATTAATTAGTTCTTCGTTAGCGAGTGTAAAACCACAGCGAAGCCCTGCTAAGGCAAACGCTTTAGACAAAGTGCGTAAAATCGCCAAGTTCGGGTATTGCTCTAGCAGTCCGACGGTGGATGCCTCTGGACAAAAATCAATGTAGGCTTCATCCATAACCACGATGGCTTTGTCTTTCGTCATTTCAAGTAAAGTGATGATATCTTCACGCTTGACTAGGTTGCCAGTCGGGTTATTCGGGCTACATACAAACACCAGCTTTACGTTTTCAAGGTTTTGTTCGATACCTTGTAAATCAAGCTGCCAATCCTGTGTCAGTGGAACTGTTTTGCGCTCAACACCGATAGTTTCAGCACTGATTGAATACATGCCATAGGTTGGAGGGCAATAGAGGATCGCATCCTCGCCCGGTTCACAAAACGCTCTAACGAGCAATTCGATACCTTCATCGGCACCACGCGACGTGAGTGTTTGCTCTGGTTTCACACCTGCGTATGCGGCATAAGCTGCGATCAGTTCTTTTGGCTGGCATTCGCTGTACCGGTTTAGGCGAGCGAAATCCGTTTTGTATTCATTATTAAACGGTGACTCATTGGCATTCAGCCATACATCCCCTGTCCCGCCAATGCGACGCGCAGAGAGATAAGGAGTGAGTTGTTGAATCTGTTTACGTGCTAGCTTTTCCATTGTCTCTACCTTACGCCTTTGCCAATTTTTCTACGCGAATTGTCACCGCTCTTTTGTGAGCATCTAGCCCTTCGGCTTCGGCCATAGTCACGACGGTTGGAGCAAGATTGATTAATCCTTCAGCAGACAGCTCTTGCACTGTCATGCGCTTAGAAAAGTCCGCCAAGCCGAGACTAGAATAAGTACGTGTGTAACCGTAAGTCGGTAATACGTGGTTAGTACCAGAGGCATAATCGCCCGCCGATTCTGGTGACCAATTACCCAAGAAAATAGAGCCTGCATTGTCAAGTAATGGCAGCAATTCTCTCGGCTGTTTGGTTTGTACTATTAAGTGCTCTGGACCGTAGTAGTTTGAAATCGATACCGCCTGAGTAATCGAGTCCGCGATAATAACCAAGCTTGAAGCCAAGGCTTTTTCTGCAATATCGGCACGTGACAACTGCTTCAACTGACGTTGTACAGCATCGATGACTTGATCGGCGATAATAGGTGATGGTGTCACAAGAACCACCTGAGAGTCTGGACCGTGTTCAGCCTGACTGAGCAGATCGGCGGCGATAAATTCTGGCTCAGCCGTGTCATCTGCAATGACAAGTACTTCTGATGGTCCAGCAGGCATATCAATCGCAGCGCCACGGAAGTCGTTGCTCACCTGACGCTTCGCTTCCGTCACGTAAGCATTACCTGGGCCAAAAATCTTGTCTACTTTAGACACAGATTCGGTACCGTAAGCCATCGCAGCGATGGCTTGGCCACCACCAACGTTATACACCTCATCAATACCACACAGTCTTGCGACATAGAGGATCTCATCCGCAATTGGCGGCGGTGAACATAACACCACTTTTCGACAACCTGCGATCTTTGAAGGAACGCCAAGCATTAATACCGTAGAAGGGAGTGGCGCACTTCCACCTGGGATGTATAAGCCGACCTTCTGGATTGGACGAGTGACTTGTTCACACAACACACCAGGTTGAGTTTCAACTTTAATTGGTTGCGGCTTTTGCGCTTTGTGGAACTTGGCAATATTAGAATAAGCTTGATTCAGAGCTTGCTTCATCGCATCCGTTAGACGATCACACGCTGCTTCAATTTCTTGCTCAGACACACGAATAGACTCGGGCTTAACGCCATCAAATTTTTCGGTCAGTTCGACCAAGGCTGCGTCACCACCTGTGCGAACCTTTGCAATCACATCAGAGACGGCGGCAGTAATGTTTGCACCTTCAGTAATCGCTGGACGCTCTAAAATCGAGTCCTGCTGAGATTCACTTAGCGATTGCCAGACAACTGTTCTCATGGTTGTTACCCCATCATTTTTTCGATTGGAAGGACAAGGATTGAGCTCGCACCCAGCTCTTTTAGCTGTTCCATTGTTTCCCAGAACAAGTTCTCTGTACTCACAAGGTGAACGGCAACTTTGTTTATCTCGCTTGATAGTGGTAGAACTGTTGGATCTTCCGCACCTGGAAGTAGCGCTTTGATTTTATCGAGTTTGTCTGTCGGCGCGTGCAGCATGATGTACTTAGACTCTTTTGCCTGTTGAACACCCTGCATACGAGTGAGCAGCTTTTCAATAAGCGCCTGCTTTTCAGCATCAAACTCACCAACACGTTGGATAAGCGTCGCTTTAGATTTGAAAATAATTTCTGCTTCTTTGAGACCATTGGCTTCCAACGTCGCGCCTGTCGATACCAAGTCGGCAATCGCGTCAGCCAAACCCGCTCGTGGCGCTACCTCAACAGAGCCAGTCAGCATACACGTTGAAAAAGGCACGCCCTGCTCGTCCATGTAGGCTTTAAGCAATTGTGGGTATGTGGTCGCGATACGTTTGCCCGCTAAATCTTGTGGACCGTTGTACTGAGCATCTTTGTCGATGGCGATAGATAGGCGGCAACCACCAAAGTCTAAGCGACGCAGTTGGACGAAGTCACATGGTTCACCCAGCGCTTTACGGTCAAGACGCACTTCTTCCAGTTCGTTTTCACCGATAAAACCAAGATCAACCACACCGTCCATAATAAGGCCAGGAATGTCATCGTCACGAACAAGCAACAGGTCAATCGGCATATTTAGTGAGTGAACCACAAGACGCTCACCCATGATATTGAATTTAACGCCGCACGTTTTTAGTAGAGTCTGACACTCTTTACTTAGGCGACCTTTCTTTTGGATTGCGATTCTTAGGCGTTGTGTTTGCATGACATTTTCCCTGTGCAAATATTTGAAATCGATAAACTTTTCAAGACTGTAAAACTGAAAAACCCTCGGAAGAGTTGGTCTCCCGAGGGTTCTAAATCTTGTAGTTTGCGATATTAGCCTCCGGGAGTTTCCTGTCTCCCGGGTATGCGTGCATCTCCCGAAAGACTAGACTGGGTGATGGTGATGATGAATATTCATGACTAAATTACGCATACTTAATAAGCTCTTCTGTTTCGCTTTGTTGTTATCCACACTAACTAAGCTATCAACATTTTTCAACCATTTATTTAAACTTTTTTCATTTTGTCATATACAAATAAAAAGGGAGCCGAAGCTCCCTTTAAATTTTTCGTTCAAATGATGTGGTTATGCGTTGTGGCAATTTGCCATTTTCGATTTAGACAATACCGAAAGAAGCACACAAATCGCGGCGAAAGCAATCGAAGAAACCGCAAATGAAAGTCCAATTGAAGCAGTCATACCTAAGGTAACAAAGCCAATACACGAGACCGCCGCCACCGCCAGTGCATAAGGTAGCTGAGTGGATACGTGATCGATATGGTTACAACGCGCACCTGTAGACGACAGAATTGTGGTATCAGAGATTGGAGAACAGTGGTCACCGAATACCGAACCAGCAAGTACTGCACTTAGCATTGGCAGCATCAGCGCCAGATCCGTTGCACCAGCCATATCACCCGCAATTGGAAGCATGATACCGAACGTACCCCATGAGGTACCTGTCGAGAATGCCATTAAGCCAGATAGCAGGAACAAGATCACTGGTAACCAATGTGGGTTGATATTGCCTTGTGCAAGAGTCGAAAGGTACTTACCCGTGTTCATATCACCAATAACAGAGCCAATCGTCCACGCAAACACTAGAATAAGGATTGCACCAAACATTGATTTCGCACCAATCCAAAGCGTACGTGAGATTTCGCCCATCGCAATGCCCTGCTTAACCACTGTGAATAGTGCAAACGCAAGCCCGACTAAACCACCGTAGATAAGAGAGGTACCGACATCGGTATTCTCAAACGCACCCAGCAGATTAAATTCGACACCATCAGCAGCCAACGCTTGGCCACCGGTGTAAAGCATAGAAGCAACAGTTGCGATGATCAGGAATACAATTGGCAGGATCAAATCTGATACTTTACCGCCTTCGCTCTCGCGGATATCCAGCTCTTCATTCAACTCATGCGCTTCTTGGCTATCTTCAGCTTGTTCTGCGCTAAACCCATGTCCACGCGATGCTGCAATCTCATGCTCACGCATTTTACCAATGTCTAAGCCAAACCAAGCTACCGCAAACACCATTAGCAGTGCAAAAATCGCGTAGAAGTTCATTGGAATCAGACGTACATACGCACCAAGCGCAGAGTATTCAGTGATGCCATGAGAAACAAGAATGCCACCGATGATCGTCATGATGTAGGCACCCCAGCTCGAAGCTGGCATAATCACACACATAGGTGCTGCGGTTGAATCGAGGATATATGCCAGTTTCGCACGTGATACGTAAAAACGATCCGTCACAGGACGAGAGATGGCACCTACCGCCAAGCTGTTAAAGTAATCATCAACAAAAATGAAAACGCCTAAAAAAGCAGCCAGTAATTTTGAGCCACGTTTACTCTTAACACGTGTTTGTGCCCACTCAGCAAAAGCACTAGTTCCGCCGGAAAGCGTCAGCAATGCAGTCATCATACCCAACAGGATAAGGAAACCAACAATGCTCATATTCCAAACGTTTAAGCCGCCATCTTCAACAAAAACACTAGATACCGTTGAACCGACGTAACCCAGCGTATTTGATGCAGAATAGTCATTTAGTAAGATAGCGCCAAGTAAGATACCGACACCGAGTGATACCAAAACGCGGCGCGTTACGATAGCAAGACTCAAAGCCACTAATGGTGGCAAGAGAGAAATAGGAGATGATGCAAAATCAATTAAATTCATGATCTTCAAAAACCAGTAATAAATGGTTAGAGATCTACTGCAGACTAATTGAAGGAAATCATTTCCTAACAATTAAGTGAAATTAGCGACGAGCAAGCGAATGCTTAACCCAGCCCTACAGTAGCGCTCCATAGTTTTACAAATTATAGACTATGGCAGTGTTACCCCTTTCGGGTGCAACCCCAGCAAGCATCGTTGATATGAATACTCACTTCGGCGAAATAACCTTTCCTGTTTGTTCATTGGCATCACCCCAACAAACATTACTGATTTATTCCGCGCCTCTACCGCGATGTGTAAAATATTAAACTACCGAAAAGTCAATTTAACAATAATTTAACCCGACAATCGCATTAGGTTCCAGCCATTGTACTTAACCTGAGAGTCGATTCAACATATTATTCGATTTTATTGTTAATTTGTCCCATTCGAAGCGACTGACTAAGATTCCATGACGGATGAATAGTCATCCGGTTTAATAGTCACTACTATTTAGCCAGTAATAATAGATACGCAGGGAAAACAAGCTGACCCTATATGGTCTTTATTGACTCTGGTTAACATACCCACATTAACAACGTATATATATGTCTAAAGGTTAAAACAGTAACAACCCTACAATTAATAGGATTGATATATAGCTCTTCCCATATTGATATGAAACTATAATAACAGTAACTCTATCGTAATTTAATTAATCAGATTTACGACTCTATTGCGCTCTTCGCTTTTTAATTCATTGAGACAGCAACACCGAAACATCCGCTGTTTTTTATATTTTTTATTGCAGAAGATTGTATTATTTAAATTTGAAGTTTATGATTCATTCATCGACAACTTATATACGAAGAGACGAATTAATGTCGGAACTAACTAAAACACTATTAAACATCCGTAGCCTACGTGCTTTCGCACGTGAACTAACACTAGAGCAACTTGAAGAAGCGCTAGATAAATTAACGACTGTTGTTAGCGAACGTAAAGAAACAGAAGAAGCTGAACGTGCACAAGCTGCTGAACAAGAAGCGAAGCTAGCCGCAATTGCGGAGCAAATTGCAAGCGACGGTATCGACGTTGAAGCATTAATTTCTGCACTTACCGGTGAAACTAAAGGCAAAGCGAAATCTAAGCGCGCTCCTCGTCCTGCAAAATATAAGTTCACTGACAGCACAGGCCAAGAGAAAACATGGACAGGTCAAGGCCGTACGCCTTCTGCAATTCAAGAGCTATTAGACGCTGGTAAATCTCTAGACGATTTCCTAATCTAATCGGTCAACGTTTGTTACAAGCAATTAAAAAAAGCGCCCATTGGGCGCTTTTTTATCGCTAACAAACCTCACTCGAGTGAGGTTTGTTATTTATTCGTTGATTAACGTTCCCAATACGCTTCTTCCAAGCTATCTTCACGCTCAGGTAAACCACGAGACAAACGCGGTGAATGCTGAACTAAAACTTCATAACTCGCTCGGTTAGAATACTTACAAACTTGTGAGAAAGAGGAGTAAGTCAAATATGAATACGCATGTTTACTTGAGTTAGGCACGTTTTTTTTGTGGTACTTATTTGCCGCCATATCATGCAACAACGCCGATAGTGCTGCATCCCCCGCTCCGTTGGTATTTTTGATTTTTTCCGGACCACCCATATATGGCGAAATATGAGAGTAAACTCTAATTGGATTCTCACATAAGTCTTTTGAAGCTGGTCGGCTAAATTCATAACGGTTGAATTCTGCAATACTACCAGGAAGAAGAGGCAAAGACGTTTCACGTTTAGCTGAATCCTCAGTGTAACCAGCCATAAATAGACCAACAGGACCCGCAGTACATAATACTAAATCAACCCATTCCAGAGTTTTATCTGACGCCGCTAGAGGATCAGACTCACCCGTTAACGCTTCTGCTTCATCTTCATTCATTGCAACGACACTAACGTGATCACGTAAGAAATCCTGCCAGAATTGAGGATCGTCTTGAATCACAAACTTAGTTCCAAGTGTCAGTACGACCGGCACTTCATATTTCTTAGCGTATTCAATCGCTCTCATCGTCGCTTCAGGCATCGGATCGCCCTCTTTACAACGAACTAAATAAGCGGTGAGTACAAGAGCCGAAGCATTTTTAAAGATTTTTTCTGGAATACTATCAGGATGAAGTTGGTTCATCTGACCTTCACTAATAGCAAAAGTACGTTCACCATCTTCAGTAATAAGAGCAAAACAGCGGCCAATTGCACCATCAACACCTTGCAGATAGTTAAGATCCATACGGCTAGACGTATTACACAAATAACGGTAACCATAGCTACCAATTTTAATATCCTGGATCATTACACCAAGCAGTGTTGAACGATCATCCGCTAAGACTGAGTAATTATGAAGCGTATTACCGATGGTACCACCAGCGTATTCATTGGTGATAAGTTGGCTTTCTTTCAACTCGTTATATAAAGCTTCAGCTGTCTCATCATCAATAACCAGTGAGTGTCCCTTACTCAGCTTATATTTATCAATCAACTCGCTGTTTACTTTCGCTTCAATATCTACCAAGGTTTGATCGATACCAATAATGTGCGTACGCGACATTTTTTTGCTTTCTTGTGATTGAGTCACAAGCGGATCGCGAGCGTGAACAGGAAAGTAATGCTTCGATTTGCGTTGACCAGGAAATTTCATATTGATGATTCTGAATAAGGGATGAAAGGATGCCGGATTCTACCTCGCCCTTTTTAGCGCGGCAACTAGAGGAATTATAGCAAACGTTTGCAATCGTAATTAAATCTGAGGCGATTTAGTACGTATTAAATAAGAAGGGATTTTCATCAACAAAGTGGCTGATTGTTGCTACTTCGAGCACATTCGCTCTCCGTTCCCAAACAGAATGTCAGATCTCACATTCAATTTCACTGAGACCTGATCAAATGTGATATGACGGATTACTCGCCTTCTATAAAGCTTAGATCCGGTAAACTTGCTAGATTTTCAGAGTAACGCTTTAGGTTGAACTCACCGTCGTTTTTCATGACATCATAAATCTCAATAGCCACGGCACAAGCCATCATGGCAATGGCGTCTTCACGGGAGGTGCCTGTCATCATCAAACGCATCAAAGTCTCTTTGACTTTAATTGGGTTTCCATCCTCTAGCTGATTTTCAATCACCTCAATCAATTGTTGCTCTTCGATGATTTGGTTCTGGTCGCTCATTTCAGTTGCTCTGTGGAACTTGAATTTGTGCAACTATGCCATATATAGATTCTCTATACTCAATTATTCTCAGGTTTCTGTCAGTGATTGAGGGGAAATTGACCAAAATCGAAGTGTGAGTTCGATCTCGGATCTGTCCCCTTGCTATGCTTTCTGATAAAATCTGCCTCCAGTTTATTTAAGTGGTGTTTAGTAATGTCTGACAACTGTACTGATAACAGTCAAAAGAAAGTCATCGTTGGCATGTCCGGCGGTGTGGATTCATCCGTTTCTGCTTATCTTCTCAAGCAACAGGGCTATCAAGTTGAAGGCCTATTCATGAAAAACTGGGAAGAGGATGACAATGAAGAGTACTGTACAGCAGCTGAAGACCTTGCAGACGCGCAAGCAGTGTGCGACAAACTAGGCATCCACCTACACACCATTAACTTTGCAGCGGAATACTGGGACAACGTGTTTGAGTATTTCCTTGCTGAATACAAAGCAGGCCGCACGCCAAACCCAGATATCTTGTGTAATAAAGAGATCAAATTCAAAGCATTCCTCGAGTTTGCTGATGAAGTTCTTGATGCTGATTACATCGCTATGGGTCATTACGTTCGCCGTACGTTCCCGACTGCTGAAGAGCTTGCAGCAGGTGAAAAACCTAAAATGCTGCGCGGCCTAGACAGCAACAAAGATCAAAGTTACTTCCTCTATACTCTAAGCAGCGATCAAGTGGCACGCAGCCTATTCCCTGTTGGTGAGTTAGAAAAGCCTGAAGTTCGCCGTATTGCAGAAGAACAAGATCTGATCACCGCGAAGAAAAAAGATTCCACGGGTATCTGCTTTATTGGTGAACGTAAGTTTACCGATTTCCTAGGTCGTTACTTACCTGCTCAACCAGGCGATATAGAAACACCTGAAGGTAAAGTGATTGGCAAGCACAATGGCCTGATGTATCACACTCTTGGCCAGCGTAAAGGTCTGCACATTGGTGGTCAGAAAGGCGGCGGCGGTAATGAAGACCCATGGTTCGTTGGCAAAAAAGATCTCAAACGCAACGTTCTTATCGCGGTGCAGGGTAAAGATCACCCAATGTTGAAGTCTCAAGGACTTATCGCTTCCCAATTGCACTGGGTTGATCGTGAAGCGATTAAAGAACCGTTACAATGCACTGTGAAAACTCGCTACCGTCAAACAGATATCCCATGTACTATCATCCCTATCGATGATGAGAACATCAAAGTCATCTTCGACGAGCCGCAAATTGCGGTGACACCGGGACAATCTGCTGTTTTCTATCAAGGTGAAGTCTGCTTAGGTGGCGGCATCATCGAAGAGCGAATTTAATTTATCTTAATCATTGGAGTAGAATTACGTGGCTAACACACTTTATGACCGCACTATCGCATTTGCTGGAATCTGCCAAGCTGTTGCTTTGGTACAACAAGTCGCTAAAAACGGTCACTGTGACTCTGACGCGTTTGAAACTTCATTAAAAGCGATCTTAAACACTAACCCTGCAAATACGGTCAGTGTTTATGGTCGTGAAGTCGATTTGAAGCTGGGGCTAGAATGTTTGGTCAAAGGAATCGATAGCACCCCTTCTGGCAGTGAGATTACCCGTTACATCATTAGTTTGATGGCATTAGAGCGCAAGCTTCAAAGCCGTAACGATGCGATGTCACAGCTCGGCGACCGTATCCAAATGCTCGAACGCCAACTCGATCACTTTGATTTACTCGACGAACAGATGCTGAGTAACCTTGCCAGCGTCTATCTTGATGTCATTAGCCCAGTGGGGCCTCGCATTCAAGTAACGGGGACACCTTCTGTGCTGCAACAGACTACAAATCAACATAAAGTTCGAGCTCTGCTGTTGTCTGGCATTCGCAGCGCGGTACTATGGCGACAAGTGGGCGGTAAGCGTCGTCACCTCATCTTTGGACGAAAAAAGATGGTAGAACAAGCACAGATCCTACTTGCTAGAATGTCATAATTAATTCCCAGCTCGTGCCTTAGCGCGAGCTGTTTCTTTATACCAAAACAAATCCCGCGCAAACGTTTGCGCAATATTCGTGACAAATCACTAAGATGCTGGTATAAAGCTCACAAAATTTCGAAACTCAATTCAGGAGAACATCATGGAACTGTCAGCATTGACTGCTGTTTCACCAGTAGACGGTCGTTACGGAAGTAAAACTATTGCACTTCGCAGCATCTTTAGTGAGTTTGGTCTACTAAAGTACCGCTCTATCGTTGAAATCCGCTGGTTACAAAAGCTAGCAGCTACAGATGCCATCGCAGAAGTCCCTGCATTCAGTGCAGAAGCCAATCAGTTCCTAGATGACCTAGCCGCAAATTTCTCTGAAGAAGATGCCGCTCGTATCAAAGAGATCGAACGCACAACAAACCATGACGTTAAAGCGGTTGAATACTTTCTGAAAGAGAAAGTTGCTGGTGTTCCTGAGCTACACGCAGTAAATGAGTTCATTCACTTCGCATGTACATCAGAAGATATCAACAACACCTCTCACGCTCTAATGCTGAAAGAAGCTCGCGACGAAGTTATTCTTCCTGAAATCAAAAACATCATCGACGCGATTAAAGCTCTTGCTGTTGAATACCGTGATATTCCACTACTGTCACGTACACACGGCCAGCCAGCTTCTCCATCAACCATGGGTAAAGAGATGGCAAACGTTGCGTACCGTATGGAACGTCAATACAAGCAGATCGCTAACGTTGAAATCCTAGCAAAAATCAACGGTGCTGTCGGCAACTACAACGCTCACCTATCCGCTTACCCTGAGCTAGATTGGCACACGTTCTCCGAAGAGTTCATCACCGAGTCGCTGGGTGTGACTTGGAACCCTTACACAACTCAGATCGAGCCACACGACTACATCGCTGAATTGTTTGATGCGGTTGCGCGTTTTAACACCATCCTAATCGACTTCGATCGTGACGTATGGGGCTACATCGCACTCGGTCACTTCAAACAAAAAACCGTTGCTGGTGAGATTGGTTCGTCAACGATGCCACACAAAGTTAACCCAATTGACTTTGAAAACTCTGAAGGCAACCTAGGTCTAGCGAATGCTGTATTCGGTCACCTAGCGCAAAAACTGCCTATCTCTCGCTGGCAGCGTGACCTAACGGACTCAACAGTACTACGTAACCTAGGTGTTGGTGTTGGCTATGCAATCATCGCTTACACTTCTACTCTAAAAGGCATCAGCAAACTCGAAGTTAACCGTGAAGCACTACTAGCAGAACTGGACAAGAACTGGGAAGTTCTAGCTGAGCCTGTACAAACTGTGATGCGTCGCTACGGTATCGAAAAACCATACGAGAAGCTCAAAGAGTTAACTCGTGGTAAACGTGTAGACGGTGAAGCAATGCGTCGCTTTATCGACGGTCTTGAACTTCCTGAGCACGAGAAAGCACGTCTTAAAGAGATGACGCCAGCAAACTACATCGGTCAAGCGGTTGAGCTGACAGACAAGCTGTAAGAAGCGAGTAGCGAGTAGCGAGTAGCGAGTAGCGAGTAGCGAGTAGCGAGTAGCGAGTAGCGAGTAGTGTGAGGGTTGGCGTTAAGGCGTCAACCCATTTTTATTTTGGTGAGCTGGATTATTAGCTCGCTTTAGGAACGAGTCCTGTCAACACCTTCAAGACCAAAAGTTGCATCATTTTCCTACCAACACTCACTGCCAGTAGGGTGAAGCCCGAGCCAGTTATCCACAAGCGAAGCGCTCCAATTTTCTCGCAGGGCGAAGCGTTGTGTTTATTGCTTCTGGAAAAACAGGGTGATCGTGCCTACCTCAATGCCAAACTTTTTGATTTTGGTAAGGTTGAACACATGTCTGTCATCTTGTCTGTATAACCAATCATCGAAGGTAACCACCACCGTTGATTGTTCCATCTTCAATTCAAAATCATACTGCCATTGCAGAGCATTACCAACTTCTCGTCCTGTGGCAACACCAATGATGTCATCGGCACGCCCTTGGTATTGACCACCACCAACCCGCTCGATTGACCAGATTCTCTGCGATGTCTCTCCGTCATCAAAAACGAAATCTTCAACTAAGGTCAGCACATTGCCCGCTACGCTCCCTTTGATGTTAACTTCGAAACGCCGCGTCTGTTTACTGGAGTAGTCCTGCACCATTCCCCAAGCCGTCGACTCTCCCTGAAAATACTCGAACAGGTCAAATTTAGGTTGAGTAGATTGGTAATCATCCAATTCCGCCGCACAGCCTAGTAAAAACAGGATTACCAGAGCGGCGATAGCCGCACGTAGCTGAGTTATCATTGTGCTCTCCCAATCAGGCGCTCTCTCAAGCTAGGATATTCAGTATCGGGCGAGAGCCAAATAGCCAAAAATGCATCATTAAGCTGTTCTTCCTCTATCACACCGATGAGCTTAATGCTCGCTTGCTGCTCAGAGAAATAAAACTGTCCCTGAACACCATCTGTTACATATGTCAAACTGTGTCCCTTCTTGATATTCGGGAAGATACTCGCTAAATACTCTGCCCATTGCTGGGTTTGTGTTGCTTGGTAGCCGAGCTTTTGCCATTGTTCTAGCGTCGCATCGATCAATTGCTGCTGTGAAATCTCTCTTTGGTAGGTGATAGATAGTGCCAAAGGATGCGGGGTAATATCAGGGTCAAGTGTATATCGCCCACTCGGTGTAAGAAGCTGAGAGTGGTAAATATCAAAGAAAAGCATCGTAAGTTGCGCTTGTCCTACCTTTGACCAATTGCGCCAGTCTTGTTCCACCCTGTCAGAGACAACAGAAGCCAACGCACTAGCTGTCACTACTAGATAAGTTACGAGTATCAGGATGATTTTCATATCCGTACACCTTAAAAATCAATAAGACCATAATGGTCCACTCAATTAACAAGATGCCTGCTGTTAACACTATCGGCAATCCGAAAGTCACCGCGTTAAGCTTCTCACCGGCACTGTAACTGAGTGCTCCACCAATTCCACCTATGACTGATACGATAGATAATGGGTATTGGCTCACTACCGGATATAAAAAATAGCAGTACCAGGCAAAAATAACCCATAGAGAGACTAACCATAACGGAAGGTACCCTTGCTCAAAATGCAAGAGTCCTAACGCCATATTAACCGAGTCTACGCTGATGCCCACTGCCACGATCACCGCGAGCTTTTTCCAAGCAAATTCGCTACGCATAGCGGTGATTAAGAGAGTAAAGGTGACTAACAACAACGTCAGCCAATGCCATGATGTTTGCCCAATAACAGCCACGAACCAGATAATCTGGAACCAAGTTGAGATGAGTATGAGACGCTTCATCAGCTCACTCTCTTTGTTAAGGACGTTGGAACGTCATGTGCACTGTACTGATCGATTTTGCTCGGAATCCGCCTTCACAATAGCAGAAGTAATAGTTCCACATGCGAATGAAACGTTCATCAAATCCGAGTTTATAGACCTGTTCTTGCGCAACATTGAAACGCTCATACCAGTGACTAAGCGTGCGTGCGTAGTCCTGTCCTATGTCAAACAGATCTCTTAGTACCAAGTCACTATGCTTAGTGGTGGCTTGAGTTAAAGCGGTGATTGAAGGAAGAAAACCACCCGGAAAGATATACTTCTGGATAAAGTCAACGTTGTTGCTGTAGTAGTCATAACGTTGATCTGCAATGGTAATTGCTTGTATCGCCATCAGACCACCAGGTTTGAGTAACGATTGGCACTTCTGAATGTACGACGTCAAAAACTGTTTGCCAACCGCTTCAATCATTTCGATCGAGACCAGCTTGTCAAATTCACCTTCAAGCAAACGATAGTCTTTCTTAAGTAACGTGATTCTATCGGTCAAGCCTTTCGCCTCTATGGCCTGTTTCGCATATTGGTATTGCTGCTCTGAAATCGTCGTTGTCGTAACATGGCAGCCATATGTTTCCGCCATATAGATCGCCATTGCCCCCCAACCTGTGCCGATTTCGATCACGCTATCGTTCGCTGTCAGCTTGAGTTGCTGACACAAACGTTCCATCTTGTTGATTTGCGCTTGCTCTAAAGAGTCACTGTCATCGTTAAACACAGCAGACGAGTAGAGCATTCTTGGGTCGAGAAATGTTTGGTAAAGGTCATTGCTCAGGTCATAGTGCGCTTCGATGTTTTTGGCTGAATTGGCCACCGTATTTCTGTTTAACCAATGGCTGACTTGATAAGTAAGCTTGGACAACAAACTAGAACGGCTCTCTATAGAGTCTAACGCTGACAAGTTGAGTGCCATCAACTCCATCAGTTGAGTAAGGTTAGGGCTATCCCACCAACCATCCATGTATGCCTCACCCGCAGCAATACTGCCCCCCTTGAGCAAACGGGCATAAAAGCCCGGATTCTTTACTTCTATGATAGCGCTGGGTTGACCTTCTTTAGGCTTGCCAAACTGCTCTCTTACGCGCAGTGCTGGTTCATCACTAAATGATTCAATCACAGTTAAAGAACCAACTTGTAGCTTGCAGAGACAAGAAAATGCGATATTTCGGGCTGTTTTTTGTACTGAACTTAACTGAACAGGCAAAGCCAGTGTCTGTGAGTTAATCATGTCATCGGTTCCTTGTTATTTTTTTAGTTCCGCGCCGCTGTTATCCGTTGAACTGTCAAGCCCTTGTTGATATTTCGGATGAGAGTAAAACGGTGCACCTTTAATCCAGAGCTTTAAAGCGTGCCAATAAATCCCTGTCATCACTTTTACTGCCATTATGGGTGTAACGATCAGGTGCTTGAGTAATACTTTTGAATTAAAAGGATGTTTGTTCATTTTAAGCGTAGCATCAAACTCCTTACTCTCTCGGTGACAAGCCAAGTGAACAGATAACTTGTCGCCCAGAGGTTTGATGTTCCAGTGGTATTGCTGTTCTAGCGGATTGAATGGCGAGACATGAAATGCTTTGCTGTGAGTCCAAGTATTCCGGTCATCAGCATCGAGCAGATAGTAGTGGCGCTCATTCCAAGGAGTATTACTGACTTCCGCAAGCAAGTATCTCCAATGACCTTGTTGGTCGTAAATGTAGTAAAAGTTCACCGGACTGAAGTAAATGCCAAAGTATCGAAGATGGATGACCGCTTTCACGGTTCCTTGAATCGGTTCTCCACCCAGCTGTTGAACCTTACTCAATACCGCTTGTTTTAAGTCCCCACTACCGAGATAGTCTTGGCGCTTAAACCTCGCCCAATGCCACCATCTCTGACCAAACCCCCACACTCTCTGTTGCAGAGCGTCGAGATCATCCAGATCAAGACAAGGCATAAATAGATGATAGTTCAGCGCATGTTCAATGGGCGTAAAACGACGATGTCGGACGTTTCCAACCAGCAAATGGTTACGCTGTTCCAAGGACATCTTAAGCCGCTCCCTGAGATTGAAGGGTTTCACTGGCTAAACGTATTCCTCTCACTACATCCAATCCACTGCGAACGCCATCTTCATGGAACCCGTTGTACCAATACGCGCCACAAAACCATGTCCGAGACAAGCCATTAATTTCATTGCGTCTTGCCTGAGCGGCCATCGAGTCGCGGCTAAACACCGGATGGTGGTAGACAAAACTTTTCAGTATTTTGTCTTTGTCTATCTGATCGCTACTGTTTAAAGAAACACAAAACGTTTTTGGCGCTTGGATGTGCTGTAGGATGTTCATATTGTAGGTCAACGTAGGTGGTCGAGATTGCTCTTGCTCACCACCATCCAACCAATAGTTCCATGATGCCCATGCCGCTTTTCGTTTTGGCAGCAAAGATTCATCCGTGTGAAGAACGACTTCATTTGGCTGATAGGCTAAATCGGATAAGATTTCGCTCTCTACTGAGCTGATATCAGCCAACAAATGCTTAGCTTGATCGCTGTGACAAGCAAAAATCACTTGGTCAAAACGTTCGGTTTGACCATTAACTCTAACCGTAACCCCAGCTTGATCACGACTCACTGACTCGACCGGACTATTGAGTCGAATCTTGTCCGTAAACCCTTTAGTCAATGGCTTGATGTACTCTCTAGATCCACCTTTAATCACATACCATTGAGGTCTGTTTGTCACATCAAGCAGTCCATGATTTAAGAAAAAACGCGCAAAAAACTGGAGAGGAAACGCTCTCATATCTGCGAGAGTTGAAGACCAAATGGCCGCCCCCATTGGTAGAATATAGTTGTCGCAGAAGTAATCGCTAAAACGGTGAGAGGTCAAGAAGTCGCCTAAGGTGTTCTCGCCCGTTGTTTGATCAACACACTCTTTGACTAGGCGGTTAAATCTCAATATTTCAAATATAAATGAGTAAAACTTAGGATTTAGCCAGTTTCTCTTCTGTGCAAATAAGGTGGTTAATGTGTGGCCATTATACTCAAGCCCATTACTGTCATTTCGGACGCTGAAGCTCATTTGGCTTGGTCTTCCTTCCACGCCAATCTCATTCATCAAGGCGATAAAATTCGGGTAGGTTCGATCGTTATAAACGATAAAGCCCGTATCAACGGAGTAGCGACTACCCTCAAGTTCGACGTCAACCGTCGCGGTATGCCCTCCAATATAATCATTCGCTTCAAACAAGGTTACATCGTGGTCACGACTAAGATAATAACCACACGTTAATCCAGAAATTCCACTGCCTATAATTGCGATTTTCATATCGTTACCTCTATCCCTGGGCGAGCAACTTTGCAGTCAGAGCATTTTGCCAACGGTATGGCAATGCACCAATCAATCGCAAAATTGATGTAAATTTAGTTGGAAAATAAATATGGCCTTTGCCCTTCGCTAAACCATGACGAATCTGTTGGGATGCTTGTTGCGCAGTCACCATCATTGGCATATCAAAGGTGTTCTTATCTGTGAGTGGTGTTTTCACAAAGCCTGGGTAGACTATCGAAACATCAATTCCCTGTGGTTTTAAGTCCAACTGTAAAGTTCTAGCGAGGTAGCTGACCGCAGCTTTTGACGCACCATAGGCTTCCGCTCTAGGTAACGCGACTTCACTGGCGATAGAGCCAATAATCGCCACCCTATGCCCCGCGCTGAAATTCGGCTGACACGCGTGGATAGCATTCGACAAACCAATCACATTGATATCGAAAACTCTCTTAATGAGTTCAGCGTCCAGTTGCCCATCTTCGATGTACTCACAATCACCCGCATTGAATATCCATAACTGGGGCGTAATCGGCAAATGAGACAAAGCCGTTTTGGTCTGCTCAAGGTTTGTTTGATCAAAGGTTAGTGAAGAGATCGACGTTGACGTCTCAACCATTTCATTGAGAACGGCAGTGTTACGTCCACAAGCAATAACATGCCAGCCATTTTCAGCGTAATCTTTGGCTAACTGATAGCCAATACCCGATGTCGCACCCGTAATCAGAACGCAGTTCATTGGCCTAACCTCTGCTTGATGCTTTTTATAATTGAGCCAAGTAACGGTAGGTTCTCATACAGCATTTCACCCAAATCAAAATAGTCTCTGTGGTAGATGACTCGCCCTTCAGAAAACTTAATATGACTAACGCCATTGACATAAATCACCGTACCTTTTGATAATTTTGGATGCTCTAATGCCATTCGCCAAGTGAGAAACCCACTATCATCCGTTTGCTGATGCTCCTGAATCTCAAAATCACAACGTGTCACGTTTTTGTAGAGTGTCTCAAAATAGCGCTCAAGCGCGTCCCAACCTTCCAAGCGGTGGGCAGCATCTTCAAACACCACTTCTTGATGATAAACATCCGACAGAAGGTGAAGATTTTCCTTGTTCAGTTGTTGATATACCTTGCTTACAGCTTGGACATCCATATGTCACCCCCTAAAAGCTATACATAAATTTTATTTGTATAACATGTAAATCATAGATGAAAAATTAAAGTTGTACAAAAATGATTTTGTATAACTTATGGCTTTTGTACGTAGGATTTTTCAAACGGATCAAAAAAGGCTTGGTTATAAACCAAGCCTTTTCAAATAATTATAGCGACAGATTAAGAATTGCGCAGTGCAGCAATACGTTTGTCTAGTGGAGGGTGGCTCATTAGTAGTTCTGTCATTGAACGCTTACCATTGATGCCAAACGCCATCATAGAACCTTCTAGCTGTGATTCATGACTTACTCTAAGACGTTCTAGCGCTGCGATCATCTTGTGCTTACCAACCAACTGTGCGGCACCTGAATCTGCGTGGAATTCACGATGACGGCTGTACCACATGGTAATAAAGCTCGCTAGGAAACCGAAGATGAGTTCTAGTACCATACTGACACCAAAGTAAACCATCATATTACTACCACCTTCTTCTTCATTGTCGTTCGACGCAACAAGGTTAGCGATAAAACGAGACAAGAAGATAACGAAGGTATTTACAACACCTTGCATCAGGGTCATGGTAACCATATCACCATTGGCAATGTGGCTAACTTCGTGCGCAAGCACCGCTTCTGCTTCATCACGAGTCATGTTGTGCAATAGGCCTGTCGAAACCGCGACCAAAGAGTCATCTCGTTTCGCACCTGTTGCAAAAGCATTGATATCCGCTGAATCATAGATGGCTACCGTTGGCATGCCAATACCCACTTGCTCAGATTGACGACGCACCGTTTCTAGCAGCCAATGTTCTGTTTCGTTACGCGGACTCTCAATAACCATGCCTCCCACTGAACGCAATGCCATACTCTTTGACATTAGCAATGAGATAAACGAACCACCAAAACCAAATACCGCGGCCATCACCAGTAACCCTGAAAGGCTGCCTGGTTGCATGCCTGTCACTGCATACACAATGTTGAGGACAACACTTAATACCAGTACAACAGCTAAGTTGGTTACAAGGAATAACATTACTCGCTTCATTACTTTTCTCCAAAAACGGAAGCTTTTTCTCTGTGCTGATGCATTCAAATCACGACCAGCTTGTTCTTTACCTAATAGATATAGTCTATCCCTTTTAATATCAAGGTTAAGCAGCAAATTGAAACATTTGATTTCTGGACGCAGCAAATTTCTCAATTTCATTACAATCAATGGATTAGCGCCATAATGTATCGTCAGCTTTCTCAACACCACGAGGCGTTAGACTTTGGTCGTATTGAGAGTCCAATCAAACATGCTAGATTTACTACTGATCCACTCCATGGGACATAGGGATAAGGGACAAAATCATGGTTGAAACTAACGACTATCAAATGGCTATTGATCTGTTGTGCTGCCACTTAGGGATCTCGGAAGATGAGGCAAAGCAGCAGTTAGGTATCTCTGTAGACAATCAAACACAAAAACGTATTGCAGAGACTCAAAGTGCGCTGATGGGGCTTAATCAAGAGCGATAATGCTGTTGACCAAATGCAAAAAGGGCTGCCAATGGCAGCCCTTTTAATATCTCTAACAGTCGCCCTTTAGCAAAGGCGTCACATCAATATACTTTGCAAGCCCTTTGCGCTTCACGCTTGGAACGTAAGGTATTTCACCAATTTTCGGCGCATCAATTTTTTGCTCTAGCATCTCAATGATATCAGCATAGTGCTCTGTGCCTGGGTTGATCCGGTTTGCGACCCAGCCGATGACTTGTAAACCGTCCGCTTTGATTGCATCGAGCGTCAACATTGCATGGCTAAGACAGCCAAGTTTAATACCGACCACAAGGACAACAGGCAGTTTTTCCTGCTGCACCCACGTTGACAAACAATCAGAGTCCGATACAGGTACTCGCCAACCGCCAGCGCCCTCAACTAACACGATATCCGCATTTTTCTTGTGCTGTGACAGCTTATCACTCAGTACGGCGTAATCGATGACGACTCCTTCTCGCTTAGCTGCAATATGTGGTGACGCTGGCAACGCTAGTGCGTATGGGTTGACGTCATCATACGCCACTTCCAACGTAGCGGCTTTTTGCAGATAGAGCGCGTCCGAGTTTCGCAATCCAAACTCCGTTTTTTCGCAACCCGCAGCGACAGGCTTATAGCCTATGGTTTTTAAATCCTTTTCCGCTAGCGCGTTTAAAATCGCTTTAGACGCAACTGTTTTTCCAACATCGGTATCCGTACCCGCAATAAAAAATGCATCAATCATAGATGAATAACCCCTAAACAGACCTGATATGTTGCAGGCAGAAGACCCTGATGATTTTGGTTTGTTTGATACTCTTGTTCGACACGTTGTAACGCTTTGCGACCAGTCAAGCCATTTGCCCTGCCACCCACATGCGTTGCACCAATGCCCTTAAGATCACGCATTAAAGAAAATGCCGTCTTGTACCAAACCGTAATGGTCGGTAAGTCTAGTTGATGCGTATGGCATTCAGATTGCGCTAACGCAATTTTTACCTGATTGACTGAGATAAATTGATTCACGTGTTGATATGAATCAATTTTGCTCCACGCTTGTTTTAGCTCGTTTAGAGAACCGTCGAGTAAAGTCGAAAAATAAATTGAACCTAGCGGTTTTATCACTCGACGCAGCTCACGAAGTGGCACGGATAAGTCATCACACCACTGTAGCGCTAAGCTGGAAAATGCAAAATCAATGCTATGATTTTCAAATGGCAACGCTTCGGCATCTCCTTGCAAGTACGTAGCCATCTCACCACAGCGCTGTTTAGCGGCGTCGAGCATCTGTTGCGACAGGTCAAAACAGATCACCGTCGCACCACGTTTTATCAGCTCTAATGAGAAATAGCCTGTCCCACATCCCAAATCCAATACCGTTTTACCCGTAAGATCTTGAGGCATTTGGGCCAACACACGTAAGCCCACATCACGCTGAAACTCTGCATGTTGATCGTACGTTTTGGCTGCTCTGCCGAATGCATCAGCAATCGCTGCTTTGTCGTTGACACGGTCAGGAGTAATCAATACCGCTTGTTCCATTAATCCACTTCCTTCAAAGCTGTTTTTAGCTGATTTGCCAATGCTCGTATGTGTGCTTTTTCATGGCTAGCCGTGAGAGTCACGCGCAGTCGTGCACTACCAACAGCAACTGTAGGGGGACGGATCGCCGTCGCCCAGATACCGTTAGCTTTGAGCTGTGATGCGATATTGATTGCCTTTTCACTACTACCAAGAATAAATGGCTTAATCGGCGTTTGAGTTGCACAGTAACCTTGTTCATTCCCTAACAGAGAATGGTAATACTCAGAGAGTTCGCACAATTTTTCTCTTCGCCATGACTGCTCCTGAATCATAGTGATCGCTTGAGTTAAGGCCACAGCCTGTGCAGGGGGCATCGCGGTCGAATAGACATGATGTCGGGCAAACTGAGTTAAATAGTCCCCCACCTCACGGCTACACATAATTGCAGCTCCAGATAGACCCAATGCTTTACCAAAGGTCACGACCAACAAATCAGGCTGAATCCCCGCATGATGGCAACTGCCACGACCATCTTTACCAAGCACACCAATACCATGAGCATCATCAACCGCAAGCCAGGCTTTTTTACGTGTCACTGAATAGATATCTGCCAATGGTGATAAATCACCATCCATGCTAAAAACCCCTTCTGTGACGACCAAAGTATTGCCATCAATGGAAGAGCAAAGGTGGTCAACATCGTTGTGTCTGAAACGCTTCATCTTCGCAGTCGACAACATACCAGCTTCGATCAGTGAGGCGTGATTGAGCTTATCTTGTAATAGCAGGTCATCTTTCTCTAATAGTGCAAATAGCATGGCTTGATTGGCAGAAAATCCCGAGCTAAACAATATCGCCCTTTCAAACCCCAGCCATTGGCATAAGCTCTGTTCTAGATCGCGATGAGCAGAGCTATGACCCGTCACCAATGGCGATGCACCACTACCGTTGCCATAACGCTCTAGGCCTAGCTGCCACGCTTTGGTTAACTCTTTATCCGCGGCTAACCCAAGATAATCGTTGCTGGAAAAATTAAGGTAACTGTTACCTTCGTGAACTAAGTGGGTACGATTACCTTGTTCTATATTGAGTAAAGTACGGCTTAAACCCTGAGTTTTACGTTGCTCAAGGGCTTTAGCAATTCGAGTATTAAACGCCTGCATCGTAGAATAAGTCGTCTTTCGTTGGGCGTGCAGCCACTCGTTCTACAACTCGATCAAGAAGATCATTCTCTTCGATTTCATCGGGCTTCTGAGACACTTGCTGGCTATTAATGCCAAGCTTATCGAACAGAAGCATATCTTTGTCTTCAGAAGGGTTTGGTGTTGTCAGCAGTTTACAACCATAGAAAACGGAGTTGGCCCCCGCCATAAAGCACAGCGCTTGCATCTGCTCATTCATGTTCTCACGACCAGCAGACAGGCGTACCGCAGACTTAGGCATCATGATTCGAGCAATCGCTATCAGACGGATAAAATCGAATGGTTCAACATCTTCTACCTTCTCTAGTGGGGTACCTTTCACTTTGACCAACATATTGATTGGCACACTCTCTGGGTGAGTAGGTAGGTTTGCCAGTTCAACAAGCAGGCCAGCACGATCATTGGCATTCTCACCCATACCAATAATACCGCCAGAACATATCTTCATGCCTGCATCGCGAACGTGAGAAAGTGTATCCAGACGGTCCTGATAAGTACGAGTAGTAATAATGTTGCCGTAGAATTCAGGTGAAGTGTCTAAGTTGTGGTTGTAGTAGTCTAACCCTGCATCGGCTAAAGCTTTCGCTTGATCCGAAGTAAGCATACCCAGCGTCATGCAGGTTTCTAACCCCATCCCTTTGACGCCCTTAATCATATCGGTCAGATGCGGCATATCGCGTTCTTTTGGGTTTTTCCATGCCGCTCCCATACAGAAGCGGGTCGAACCTGCATTCTTAGCCTTCTGCGCTGCATCTAAAACACGCTCGACTTCCATCAGACGCTCTTTCTCTACGTCCGTTGTATATCTTGCGCTCTGGGGGCAGTATTTACAGTCTTCAGGACAAGCGCCTGTTTTTATCGAAAGCAAGGTGCTGACTTGGACATGGTTGTGCTGCTGATATTGACGATGCACCAGTTGCGCTTCAAATAGAAGATCCATGAATGGCTTATCCATAAGTTCTCTAACTTGAGCAACTGTCCAGTTGTGACGTACTTCCACGGGGCTTCCTTTAATTATTGTCAGTTTGAATACTTGGCTAGTCTACTGACACAAGGTAGACTGTCAACACCCAGCAATTTCAAAAGTTTACACTTGATTAATTTTTAATCATTAGGATTTCAGGAACTGAACATGGATCTCGCTTTCGACCGCCGTCATATCTGGCATCCCTATACTTCAACGCTGACACCTCTGACCTGCTACCCAGTTGTTTCCGCCAAAGGAGTCATGCTGCAATTAGAGTCTGGTGAGCAGCTAATTGATGGCATGTCATCATGGTGGTCTGCGATTCATGGATACAATCATCCTCATCTCAATGCTGCCGCACATAGCCAAATTGATAAGATGTCTCACGTTATGTTTGGCGGGATCACTCATGATCCAGCGATTAACCTGTGTAAAAAGCTACTCTCATTTGCACCAAATAATCTTCAGCATGTCTTTTTGGCCGATTCGGGTTCTGTCGCGGTGGAAGTCAGCTTGAAAATGGCGTTGCAATACTGGCATGCAAAAGGTCAAGTGAGACCTAAGTTCCTAACACTCAGAGATGGCTATCATGGTGATACGTTTGCTGCAATGTCGGTGACAGACCCTAACAACTCAATGCACTCTTTGTATAAAGGATTTTTGCCTGAACACATCTTCGCCTCTTCTCCAAAAACCGGCTTCTGGGAGCAGTGGGATGAAGCTGATTTAGCCGACTTTAAGCACAAGCTCGCTCAAAACCATTCTCAGATAGCGGCCGTGATCCTAGAACCTATCGTTCAAGGCGCTGGCGGAATGCGAATCTATCATCCTCAATTTCTTAAAGGTGTTAGAGAATTATGTGATGAGTTTGGCGTGCTATTGATTCTTGATGAGATAGCGACTGGCTTTGGTCGTACCGGAAAAATGTTTGCCTGTGAGCACGCTGAGATATCCCCTGACATTCTATGTGTAGGTAAAGCATTAACCAGTGGCTACATGACGCTATCAGCAACGCTAGCCTCAAGTGATGTTGCGGATACGGTATGTGGCGGTGATGCAGGTTGCTTTATGCATGGCCCTACTTTTATGGCCAACCCGTTGGCCTGCGCAGTCGCGACTGCCAGCATGGAATTGCTAGAGCAAAATGAATGGCAGCAGCAGACAAAGCAAATCGAACAGCTTTTTTCTGAGTTACTGCCTAAGTTAAAGCAGCACAAGTTGGTAGAAGACGTTCGCTGGCTTGGTGCCATTGGCGTGGTTGAAACCACGACGCCAGTCAATATGGAAACGATTCAAGCACTGTTTGTCGAGAAAGGGGTTTGGATCCGCCCATTTGGCAAACTGATTTATATGATGCCGCCGTTCATTAGTGAACCTGAGCATATAGAAGCATTAGTAGATGCGGTTGAATGTGCGTTGAATTGTGAAGAATGCTTTAGTGGTTAACAGTTAAGTTTCGAGCTGCGAGTGACTAGAAGCTTGCAACTCGAAACTTCACACTGTTTATTACTCTTGGTCAATCATCCAACGGCGGAATTCTTTACGCTCTTGTTGAGAAGATTTTAGGTACCAAGCTTTTAGTTGTTCAACATTGCTTGAGGCAACAGGTTTAGCTGGAGACGTTTTTTCAACTTGACTTGCTGTTGATGTAACAGCTGTGCTTGTAGTCGCTACTGCAATAACTTGAGCTTCTACAGGTTTGTCAATTAGCTTGCCACCTTCAAAGAAAATTCCTTTTGACTGGTTGTACTCTGCAACTAGCTTATCCATGGCTACGTATGGAAACAAACTTCCGTTTGAAGGCAACAAGTCTTGAGTATAGTTCAGAGACTGGCCATCTTGAGACAGTTTCCACTCTGGCTGTTCTGACTTGAAAGCATTTACCGCTTCTTGGGTGCTTCTCGCTGTTGGGTGATCAATAACGATATCATTACCTGTCACGTTGAAATTAATAACGTATGGATAAGAAGTAAACACTTTTGCAGAATTACCACGACCTAGTTCTTTATCCATTTGAACAACCAATTGAACACTCCCTTGAGGTATATCCAATTTACCAATTTTGGACTCAGACTGTTCACCATTTATGTAAAGAACCGATAAACCTTTTGCTGGGGTTAAGACTGCAGCACTTGCTGTAAAAGAAAACAGCGCACAAAACGTTAGCATCCATTTCATCATAAAAATCTCTTTAATTCTGCGACAATTGGGGTTGATTTTAACAGCAGCTTAAACAAGTTAAAAGTAATAAGCCATTGTTATAAAAAATAAAAAGCCACCCCAAAGGGTGGCTTCGTGTTATTAATCAAAGACTTTCAATTAGAAAGAAGCTTTGATACCAACACCGTAACCTAGGTCAGTGTTGTCTTTGTCGTTGTCACCGATCTCTACGTAAACAGTAGTGTTAGGTGCAATACCGTAACCCGCGTTTAGGAACCACTGATCGAAGTCTTTTGTAGCTGCATCGCTGTAATCAGTTGTGCTGAAGCCACCAGCGAATGTAACTTTGTTCCATGTGTAGTCTGCAGCAACTGCTAGAGTATCTACATCAGAAGAAGCACCAGATTCTTTAGTGTCTACTTTGTAGTAACCTAGTTCTAGGTTTAGGTTTTCGATACCAGCGTAGCGAATCTCACCAGCGATTAGAGTTTCTTCTTTGTTTAGAGCAACAGAATCGCTGTCTACACCTTTAAGCTCTGCATCACCGTAGAAAACTGTGAAGTCGAAGTCAGCTACACGGTAACCAACTTTAGCGTCGAAGTAGTGACCATCTTCGCCAATAGCATCTTCATCGTGTTTGTCTTGGATTAGGCCTAGACCTGCGTAGAAAGAGCCGTTGTCGTAATCGTAACGTACTGCTTCATCACCACCGAAGCTAGCATCGTTGAAGAAAGAGTTAACACCGAAAAGGTAATCAGAACCGATACCAGCGTCGTCAAGTTGAGTATCTAGTTTACCAACTTTTAGAGTACCGTAAGCGTTGTGGTAGAAACCGAAGTAAACGTTACCTACAGAAGAGTTACCTTTCGCACGGTCATCGTTGTCACCAGAAAACTCAAGGAAAGCACCAACTTGGAAGTCGTCGTTTACAGCGTAACGAGTGTCGAAACCGAAATCAGCATCGTCGATCTCTTGCTTAGTGATTTGGTCTACGCCGATATCTTTTAGGTAACGTACTTCTACATCACCAGATAGGTTAACAGTTACACCGTCTTGGTTGTAAAGTTCGATTGCTTGAGCAGACGAAGCTGCTGCTAGAACTGAAAGAGCTACTAGAGTCTTTTTCATAATAATCCACTGCCTTTTCTATAGAATGGGAAATCCTTGTCCGGTTCCCTTTATGTTTTTTGATGATGATTCCTTCCTCTAATGGGTCGGATATCAACGTCACTAAATTTCGAGGTCTAGATTGCAAAAGATTATTCGGCGTGTCAAATATTCTAAAAACAGAAAATAAAAAAACATTTATTCATTTAAAATCAATTGTTTACATAAAATTATGGGCAATTTTCGAGCGACTTCATAACTTTTAGCCTCGCAGTATCGAAAACTTAACAAACCATCAATACAGCATATAAACCCTAAAACTACATACTGAAACATAAAAATCAGAATATTATTCCAGTCAAATCCCAAGTTTGGCGTGATATATTTTTTACATTTAGAATTAATTGTAAGTATCTGAAGGTTCAGTTTTTTTTTGTGAAGAAGATCCACATTTCGTTATTAAGGATTCTATTTCGTGAACTAAGTAGCGTTTAGCAAACTGTGCTATGATGCGCCACCCGCAATACAGGTCACAATATGAATACCAGTAAAATCCAACAATCCATTCGAACGAGTTATCAAAACCTCCAATCTCAGCTTGAAAACTTTGTGCCTCGTCGAGCTCAGAATTACCTCGTTGCGGAGATAGCGAAAACATTATGTGGTGAGTATCACAAATCTACCCGTATGCTCGTTGCAGAAGCTGGGACTGGAATTGGTAAGTCCCTCTCCTATTTAATGGCGACCATCCCTGTCGCGATTCATAACAATAGAAAAGTGGTCATATCTACTGCGACAGTGGCTTTACAAGAACAGCTGGTCAATAAGGATTTACCTTTATATCGCCGCCTGACTGATCGTGAGTTCTCTTTTATTTTAGCGAAAGGACGTCAGCGCTATTGTTGTGCCGAGAAACTTGCAACCGCCAGTGGCGTTGATGGTGGTCAGTTAGCCATGTTCGAGACAAAACCTAAGAAGAAAGATATCGAACAACTCGAAACAATGTACCGTTCGCTAGCGCAAAATAAGTGGGACGGCGATAGAGACTCCTGGCCTAAGCCAATCGCCGATGATATTTGGCAATTAATCGTTAGCGATAAACATAGCTGCAACAATAGTATGCCAGCGCATCGCAACTGTCCGTTTCAAAAAGCGCGCTCTGAAATGGATAAAGCAGATGTCATTATCGCCAACCATAGCTTAGTCATGGCTGATGCGGGCCTTGGTGGTGGTGTCATTCTGCCTGAACCAGAAAATACAATTTATGTTTTTGATGAAGCGCATCACCTACCACACGTAGCCAGGGACCACTCTTCTGCCGCAGCAAGCCTGAAGGGCGCGGCTAGCTGGCTAGAACGCCTTAACCAAGCGGTGACGAAATTTGCCAATATGGCAGACGAAAAACGTGTCGCTCGATTTCGAAACGAACTACAAGACTCAGTTCAGCAACTGATCCCATCGTTAACTCAGCTAGCAACTCGCTTTGATCCCGCCCATTTCGAAGAAAACATTTATCGTTTTGAGAATGGCGAGTTGCCTCAGTGGCTCACAGAGGAATCTATAGAACTCAAAAAACTCAGCCACAAAGGTTCGCTAGCAGTCGCAAAAATTGCAGACCTGATTGCCGAACGAGTTAAAGAAGGTGAACTTTCAAATCGATTGGCAGAGCCAGCTCTTGCTGAACTGGGATTTTATATCCAACGTATGGATAATCTCGCTCAGGTATGGAACCTAATGGCCGAACCACAAAGGGAAAAAGGTGCGCCGTTAGCTCGCTGGTTGGAAGTCAGTACAGAGCGCGAAGGCGACTTTATCGTCAACGTTTCACCTTTGGAAGTAGGCTGGCAACTTGACCAGCAACTTTGGAGTCGTTGCATTGGCGCGGTACTCACTTCTGCCACTATGCGTGCTTTAAACTCGTTTAGCTTTTTCTGTCGCCAAGCAGGCATCAGTGAAAAGGGCGAAGATGGTGTGCGATTTTTGGCTTTAGCATCGCCTTTTGACTATCAGAATCAAGCGGAGCTCTATGTCCCTAAAATGGCGTATGAACCGCAATCGCCACAATTCACTGAACACTTGATTGAAAAGCTGCCTAATTTAATTGCAGACAAAAAAGCCAATTTAGTCTTGTTTTCTTCATACTGGCAGATGAATCAAGTCGCGCAAGCCCTCTCAACCGATTTCGTAAAAAGAGGCTGGGCACTGCAAGTTCAGGGTAAGGAGTCGCGCTCAGAAATACTCAAAAAACATAAAACCTTAGTTCAATGCCAAAAGACCAGCGTTTTATTTGGCACTGGCAGTTTCTCGGAAGGATTAGATTTACCTGGTGAATTGCTAGAAAACTTGATCATCACCAAAATCCCTTTCGCTGTACCGACTTCACCAGTAGAGCAGGCGCATGCGGAATACATAGAAAGTCGAGGGGGAAATCCTTTCATGCAGATCACGGTTCCTGAAGCGAGTAAAAAATTAATCCAGTCTGTCGGACGCTTGCTGCGTAAAGAGAGGGATTCTGGTAAAGTCATCATTCTCGATCGTCGCGTGATCACCAAACGCTATGGCAGCGCCCTACTCGATTCACTGCCACCATTCAAGCGGATCATCGAATAAGTATCCGTATTTATATAAGAAGAACTATTTTATGGAATTGTTTGAGCCAACCGTACTGTTGGTGTTGGCACTGGTTGCTTTCCTTGCTGGGTTTATTGATGCTGTTGCTGGTGGGGGTGGTATGCTGACCGTCCCTGCACTACTGTCATTAGGTTTACCACCCCATATTGCATTAGGAACGAATAAATTAGCCGCCACCTTTGCATCATCAACCGCGGCTTTTACCTACTACCGTAAGAAGCTATTTAAGCCAAGTTGCTGGAAACGTGCTTTCTTCTCGACTTTGATCGGAGCAATTATCGGCACCTTGGTGGTAGACCTCATTAGTACACAGTGGCTGGAAAAAATTCTGCCATTGGTGATCCTCGCCGCGGCTATTTATACCATTTGGCATAAAACCCCTAGCACGGTAAAGAACGATACGCCTCAGCCTTGTCCAGTACTTAACAAAAAACAGTACGCGCAAGGTTTGACTTTAGGTTTCTACGACGGTGTTGCAGGCCCTGGTACTGGCGCGTTTTGGACAGTAAGTTCGATGGCCCTGTATCGTCTCAATATTCTTCTTGCTTCGGGGCTGGCCAAGGCAATGAATTTCACAAGTAATTTTACTTCATTAGTTACTTTCGCAATTCTGGGGCATATCGATTGGGTACTCGGATTGACTATGGGTCTCTGTCTCATGGCAGGGGCTTTCGTCGGCGCACATTCAGCAATACGATTCGGAGCCAAGTTTATCCGACCAGTTTTTGTTACAGTCGTAAGTATCTTAGCCGTCAAACTGGCCTACGAAGCTTGGTTTGTTAATCTATAGTTGAGAACGCCATGAGCAAATTCAATCAGCTTCAATCAACCTTGGAACAGCTTGCTGTCGATGCTGCTGCACTCGACCGCAAAAGGGGCGAGCACCACCAGCCACTATTTGACGAACGACTGTTCCAAAGTCGTTCCAAATTGCTCGTTCCATGTGTTAAAGAGACTCAAGGGACTCTTGAAAGCATCATTAGAGAACAGACCGCCGGCAAACTAACGGCACTGCGAGCGGAATATCTAACGGAGCGTTTGCTCTCACAAGTAAGCGCGCTACAACGAGAACTCGCAACCACAAAGATTCGTAAACAAGAGCCTAAGCATAAAAGCCACTTTCAAAAACCGATCAACGAGCTATATCAAAATCTTGCTCAGCATCAGGAGTGGGAGCGTCGCTTACTTGAAATGGTTCGCGACAAGGAGCTGGCTCTACAGTATGCTCCTCCGTTTCAACAGCAAGCGGCACAGCAAGCTTTGATTGCTACCGAGCAGAGACTTAAACGCTGCCAAGAAGCCAAACTGAAAGTTGAAAAGCAGATAACCTATCGTGAAAGGAACCAATAATGTCGTCGACCAATGAAGGACTTGAAAACGCTCCGGATGAAATCAAACTAGCGGTTGATCTTATTTACCTCTTAGAAAGCAACGAAGTAGAGCCAGATATCGCTTTAAAAGCACTGCAAATTGTTCAATCGGATATTGAGAAGAGATTACGACAAACTCACGCAGATTAAGAACGATTAGACCAATACCGATTGGATAAGCTGATCTTGCCACAACAATGAATAAAGGGCTTCGATGATTCGAAGCCCTTTTCGCATTTATCTGATCATGGCTCAGCGCTACACTTTAAACTGATTGACCAACTGCTGTTGTTTATCAGACAAGTCGCCAATTTGCCTACTTACCATCTCCGACTCTTCGGCTTGAGTTAAGATTTGAGCACTTAAATCACGAATATTACTCACGCTTTGATTGACCTCTGCGGAGACAGATTGCTGCTCTTCAGCCGCTTTCACTATTTGCGTATTCATATCGTTGATTGACGCGATAGCTTCAAAAATTTGGTTCAGTTCTGCTGCAGCATTCTGAACTTGCTGCGCGGAGTCATTCGCTAAGTCATTTCCGTCTTGGATTGCCTTAACCACATCCCGTGTACCATTTTGCACGTTCTCTATCACTTTACGGATTTCACCCACTGACTCTTGAGTACGGCTGGCTAGGTTTCTGACCTCATCAGCCACAACCGCAAAACCGCGCCCTTGTTCCCCCGCTCGAGCCGCTTCAATCGCGGCATTAAGAGCAAGCAAGTTAGTCTGTTCAGAAATACCCTCGATAACCGATAGAATGTCCGTTATATTCGCATTGTTTGCTGCTAACTCTTCCACAACAGGTACAGCAGCCGTCATACGATCAACTAATCTAACCATTTCCGTTTGAGACAGCTCAATAACACGTTGCCCAGTCGCAGCGGCTTCATTAGCCTGCTCTGCTGCCCTCACTGCGATTTCAGCGTTTTGAACCACTAGGCTAGCAGTTTGCGTCATCTCTTCAGAAGCAGTCGCCACGAGATCGACTTCTTTAAACTGTGAATCACTGCTGGTGCGAGTTTGCTGTGCAGCTACACGAGACTGATGTGTGGTGGTACCGATCTGAAGCGTCGTGTCCACCACATCACTGATGATAGACTGTAATTTATCAAGGAATTGGTTAAAGCCAATCGCTAATCGGCCAATCTCATCTTGAGATTTAACTTCCAATCGTTGCGTCAAGTCACCTTCACCAGACGCAATATCATTCAAGCGCACCACCACTTCTCGAATAGGCTTCACTAGACGTGACGCCGCGACCGCGATAGTAGCAAGACCGAGTAGCATCAAAGCTGCACCAGCGATCACTTCAGTTTTTACACTTGAAGCCACTTGTTCGCTAATAATGGTATCCAGTGCTTCCGCATCAGCCAAGACACTCTCACGCGGCATGTCAAACAACACACCCCATGTCTGGTTAGCCACCATGATAGGCGCAAAAACATTCAGCCAGTTACCATCACTACTCCACTGAGTTTTCACCTCTTGACCAAACAACAAATCGGTCAATTGATCGCTTGAGACAATATCACTGCTATAAGGCTGACCAATGGTTTGAGTCACATCATCGCTTGCAATTAAAGAACCGTCGAGGCTGACTAAATTAATCGAACCCGTGCCAGAGAAAAGCAGTTGGTCAGATTCCGCAACGATATTTGTGAGGCTATCAAGACGCAAATCGATACCGAAAAACCCAATGGGGGTATCGTCGAGCATGAGCGGGACAGATATTGAACTGGTTAAGAAAGTAGTTCCATCTTGGTTAATTAACCTCGGCGTGGTCACACACGCGGTGCTGGACGCCATAGGGCAATAAAAGCGTTCACTGTTGATCGCGTCAGCCAATACCGCTTCTGACAGTACATTAGCCACAACGTTTTCGCCATTTTGCGATGTTAGCCAGTAAGGAGCAAAGCGACCAATTTCATTGGAGCCGACATACTCAGCATTCTCGTAATTGCTGTCTTCGTTATCGAGCATATTTGGTCGAAATACTAAGTAAGCACCCTGAATGGTCTCAAAACTCAATACAGAGCGGCGCACCATCTCATCTAAAGCGGTTCGCAGCTCTTCACTGTCACCGAAATTCTCTTCACTTAACGTCTTTTGAAACATAGCACTGGATGCCAGCATTTCTGCACGGTAGAGCGCTTCGTTCAAAAACTGAGTAACTTCTGTGGCATTGAGCAAGGCACGTGTCTCAACAATCTGTTCAGACTTATTAATCACAGATTGAGAACTTTGCTGCTTAATTTGCTGCTGATTTGATACAGCGTTATAGACAGAAAAGCCGATCAATGAGAGAGATGTGATAAGAAGACAGAAACCCGCTAAGAGCGTGATTTTCCACTGCACTGATAACGTTCGCATAATACATCCTTTTAGCAAACTCGGTGTTTTGAAGAGGGTTAATTAGCCCAGAGGCACAGACGAATTACACCACATTTGAATCGGTTATCAAACGAAAGTTTAAAAATATGTTAAATAAACACCAAGTAACTTTATCGGCTTTCCACCGTTCGTCTATTTGATGCTAGTATTGGCCAGACAAGAATTCAAATAGCCAAAAAGGGAACTCAATGAAAGTCATTTCCTTCAACATCAACGGACTTCGCGCCCGCCTGCATCAACTCCAAGCAGTTATCGACAAACATCAGCCGGACGTCATTGGTCTCCAAGAGATTAAAGTTCACGATGAAGCATTTCCATTAGAAGATGTTGAAGCCATGGGTTACAAAGTCTACTTCCATGGTCAAAAGGCGCACTATGGCGTTGCAATGCTATGTAAAAAAGAACCTTTATCCGTTCAGAAAGGCTTTCCGACAGACAGTGACGATCATCAAAAACGCATGATCATGGTCACGATTGAAGACGATAATGGGCAGCCAGTTACCATTCTCAATGGTTATTTCCCTCAGGGTGACAATATTAACCATGAGAGCAAATTTCCATACAAGCGCCAGTTTTACGCTGATCTCATGACTTATCTCAATGACCACCATAATAATGAAGAACAGTTGGTTGTGATGGGCGATATCAACATCAGCCCAATTGATGCCGATATTGGTATTGGCGAACCTAACCGTAAACGTTGGCTACAAACGGGTAAGTGCTCATTCCAACCCGAAGAGCGCCAATGGCTTAAGACATTACTTGATTGGGGCTTTGTTGACACCTTCCGTCAGATCCACCCCGACGTAAACGACCGCTTCTCGTGGTTTGATTACCGTTCAAAAGGTTTCCCAGATAACCGCGGCCTACGTATTGATGTGGTACTAGCGACGCCTAAGCTGGCAGAGAAGTGTATCGAGGCAGACATTGACTATGAACTACGCGGGATTGATAAACCGTCTGATCACGCGCCGATTTGGTCGACGTTTGAATAGAGAGAAGCGAAGCGCTCTAAACTCTCGCAAACAAAAAGGGTTGGTGCGTAGCACCAACCCTTAAGTCGTATCTCGGAGCGAAGCGTTCTAGCCTCTCGCAGGGCGAAGCCCGTTCTCGAAGCTATACTCTCTATCAAATCTCGATAAAGTCTGCTTCTACCGCTGGATTCACATCCGCGTCGTAATCAACACCTTCAACACCGAAACCAAACAGTTTCAAGAACTCTTCTTTGTACTCAACGTAGTCAGTAAGCTCTTTTAGGTTCTCTGATGTAATTTGTGGCCATAGGTCACGGCAGTGCTGCTGAATGTCATCACGTAGTTCCCAGTCATCCAGACGCAGACGGTTCTTGTCATCCACTTCAGGTGCTGAACCATCTTCTTTGTAGAGACGCTGGCTGAACATGCGGAAGATCTGTTCCATACAACCTTCATGCACGCCCTCTTCACGCATTTTCTTAAATACCATCGCGATGTAAAGAGGCATTACCGGAATTGCAGAACTTGCTTGAGTAACGACAGACTTAAGAACCGCTACGTTTGCTGTGCCACCTTGAGCTGCAAGTTTCTCGTTAAGAGCGGCAGCAGCGCGGTCTAGGTCCATTTTTGCTTTACCTAGCGCACCATCCCAGTAGATCGGCCAAGTCAGCTCAGTACCGATGTAGCTGTACGCAACCGTCTTACAACCGTCTGCTAGAACACCCGCTTCAGAAAGAGCATTGATCCACAATTCCCAATCTTCACCGCCCATAACCGTAACAGTGTCGTTGATCTCTTGCTCAGTTGCCGGCTCTACGCTCGCTTCAATGATCACGTCTTTGTTTGTATCTACCGCAGTAGATGTGTACGTATCACCGATAGGTTTTAGAGATGAACGGATCACTTCACCCGTTTCTGGCATCTTACGCACTGGAGAAGCCAGTGAGTAAACCACCATATCAATCTGACCTAAGTCTTCTTTAATCAGATCGATCGTTTTCTGCTTAGCTTCATTTGAGAAAGCATCACCATTTAAGCTTTTTGCATAAAGACCTTCTTCACGCGCAAACTTTTCAAAAGCAACTGAGTTGTAAAAACCCGCTGTGCCAGGCTTCTTCTCCGAACCTTCTTTCTCGAAGAAAACACCAATAGTAGAAGCACCGCCACCAAATGCCGCAGCGATACGAGAAGATAGGCCGTAGCCACTTGAAGCACCAACAACAAGTACACGTTTAGGTGCATCTTTGATTGGGCCTTGTGCTTTAGTGTAAGCAATTTGTTCTTTTACGTTAGCTTCACAGCCCATTGGGTGCGTAGTAGTACAGATAAATCCGCGAATTCTAGGTTTGATGATCATATTCAACTTCCTTAACAAAACCCCGCTAGGATAAAAGTTTCACCCGCAGTTCGCATCTAATTTCTGTAAAAATGTCGGTAAAATGCAAGTGGTTGGAGCACTTTCAGTCAGGATTATTAAATTGTGCACAAAATAAAGGCACCTACTGGAGGTGCCTTTAAAAATGAGCAAGTTTTTATCTAGAGTAGATGAAATCGTCTAGATCACGCTGCACTATCAAGCTTTGCTTTTGACTTTTTTGTCTCACCATGAGTACGAACTTCGCTGAAATCATGGCTAAAGTGGTCAACTTGAATCGCTTTGTAACGCAATTGGTCTGCTGCTAGAATTTGATCAACTTCTTCCTCTGTTAACACATCGGCTTCAAGCGCTTGTGCCAGACGATCTTTCAGTAACCCTTTACGAGCCACTTTACCCTCTTTCGCTGCGCGCATCAGTTTACGCTCCAACCCCTTCACACCATACATCGCGAGGAATGCATTCTCCATCAGACCAACACTGTCGTTTTCATCTTTGCCTATGTAGCAAAGGTGAGTCAATCGGTCACGATGAGCGCCAGGAGTCATTAAACTTTCAGCCAATCGAACCGTTAGGTTGTCGCTTGGTTTCTGGTAGTGGTTGCCGAGTGGGAAGATCAAGCCTTTCAGCAGACGACCAACCGCTTTCTGAGGGTAGTTAGTGAACGCTTCCTGTAACGACTGCGCAGCATGGTACAGACAGTGCTGAACAGCGTAGTGAACATAATCTAGGTCTTGTTGCTGACGACCTTCATCTTCATACTTCTTCAGTGCTGCTGATGCTAAGTACAAATACGCCAGAACATCGCCCAAACGAGCAGAAATCATCTCTTTGCGCTTCAAATCACCGCCTAAGGTTGCCATCGCGATGTCAGCACTCACTGCCAGCGCTCGGCTTAAACGAGTCATCTCTTTGTAGTACTTCTGAGTTGGACCACTCATGTTCGCCTTGATAAAGCGTGAACCAGTCAATGCCGCGCCAAACGCACCAAAGGTGTTCTTCATCGCATGACCTATATGCTTGAACAGCAGATCGTCGAACTCTTTTGCGCCTTGCTTCTCATCTGGGTTAGCCGCAGCTTCCATCTCTTTGAGTACGTAAGGGTGACAGCGTGTCGCACCTTGACCAAAGATCATTAAGTTACGAGTCAGAATGTTAGCACCTTCTACCGTAATCGCGACTGGGATACCAAGGTATGGCGCCGCCAAATAGTTCATTGGGCCATCTTGGATTGCACGACCTGAGTGAATATCCATAGAGTCATTCAGAATAGTACGCGCCATCTCTGTCATGTGGTACTTAGCGATTGCAGTCACAATGCCCGGCTTCTCTTTTAAATCAAGCGACGTGGTCGTTAGTGTTCGGCTTGCTTCAAGAAGGTAAGTTAAACCACCGATACGGCCTAACGCTTCTGCCACACCTTCAAACTTACCAATCGACATACCGAACTGCTTACGAACGTACGCATAAGCACCCGTGGTGCGAGCAGTTAAGTGTCCCATTGCCGTGCCTAGCGCTGGCAGTGAAATACCACGGCCTGCTGACAAACACTCAACCAACATACGCCAGCCTTTACCTGCGTAATCTTGACCACCAATTAGCCACTCCATCGGAATAAAGACATCTTTGCCGCGCGTTGGGCCATTCATAAATGCGAGACCAAGTGGATCATGACGCTCACCAATCTCAACACCTTTGTGGTTGGCAGGGATAAGGGCACAGGTAATACCCAGCTCTTTCTTGTCTCCCATTAAACCGTCTGGATCGTACATTTTGAATGCCAGACCAAGAACTGTCGCAACAGGTGCTAGCGTGATGTAACGCTTGTTCCAGTTCAGACGAATACCTAGAACTTCTTTGCCTTCATGTTTGCCGTAACAGACAATACCGTCATCCGGAATACCGCCAGCATCTGAACCCGCTTCTGGACCAGTCAACGCAAAACAAGGAATATCTGTACCGTTAGCGAGACGCGGTAGCCAGTAATCTTTCTGCTCTTGAGTACCGTAGTGGGAAAGAAGTTCACCCGGACCTAACGAGTTTGGCACCATCACAGATACGGCAGCACTGATACTGCGTGTCGCGATGCGAGATACGATCGTTGAGTTCGCTAAAGACGAGAACTGACGACCACCGTACTCTTTAGAAATGATCAGAGAGAAGAAACGCTCTTTGCGTAGGTATTCCCACACTTCTGCTGGTAGGTCGCGATCTTCTTTCACAATTTTATGATCGTCGAGCATCGCCAACAGCGTTTCGAGCTCATTGTTCATGAACGACTGCTCTTCTGACGTCAGCGTAGGTTTCGGGTACTGGTGCAACTTATTAAAGTCTGGTCGACCAGAGAACAGCTCTCCGTCCCACCATACGCTACCCGCTTCCATTGCTTCTTTCTCAGTGCTAGATAACGGAGGCAGCACTTTTTTAAACATTTTGAAAGCTGGGTCACTTACCCATTTTTGTCTTAGAGAGCTCATAATCAGATCCTTTTGTTCACTGTAGGGTGGTCCAATATTTTTGTTATTTGTCTAATCAGTTTATTCCGCAGCGACGCCTGCTGCTAAATATGGAATCAGTTGGTCAACGACAGATTTTGCATCCATCGCTTTACCGTAATCATTTTCTGCGATTTCCAGTAAGGCCTGACTTGAAGCCATGGTGAATACGCAAGTACCTAAGGTAAAGTGCAAACGCCAGAACAACTCTTCCTGAGTTAGTTTTGGATTCGCCTTCATTACCGATTCGGTAAACAACGATAATGTGTCTTGATAACGAGTGGTGATAAACCAACGCAAGTGTCCCTGAACATCGGTGTAACCACGACCAATTAACAACATAAAGCGACTGGTTCCATTCGGTCTTACGTCATTTAAGTTACGTAATGGAGAGCGTAAAGACTCAAACACGTCAGCCATTTTATAGCTGTCATTAAGGTTAAGGTTGATGAGAGCATCTTGCACCGCTGGCATAAACGCCTCTAAATAACGATTCAATACCGCTCTTACCAAAGTTTTCTTATCGCCAAAGTGATAATTCACAGAAGCTAAGTTAACGCCAGCTTTACTGGTGATTGTTCGTAAAGAGGTATCTTTAAAACCGTGTTCTGCAAACAAGGCTTCCGCTACATCAAGGATTTTCTCTTTGGTTGAGTTTCTCGCTGGCATTTCAATCACTCGTATTAAACAACTGTTTGAAATATACAGCCGAAACACAAAAGCAACAAGTTATTAACATCACACTTTTTAGCATTGGTCTGACCAGCACTCAAAAGACGGTGGTAACAGGCTGAATTGACGGGAATAAAATAAAATTAAAAAAATTTGGGAACTGTTTTGAATTTGCTCGGTCTGAATAGGTGTAGTTAGCAGAGTGTTCGAGGGTTTAACAACCCGATAAGTTTACAGGCCGTCAAACTTGTTTTCTTACTGAAACTACTAATTTACGCTGCTTTTTCTTATTAACTCCTATGTTTAATTGTATCCGCCCAGAGCCCCTTTGCTCTGGGCTTTTTTTATTTAGTGCGCTTTTTAAGCACCACTCGCGGCATCACTAACCCCGAGACTCTTGATGGCCCGCCCGATAAAATTTTGATCTAGATTGGTACAGCACAATAGTGATCCGTTAATATGATCGCCCATTTGGTTCACTACTTCGATCGATGAAACTCGCCAATACGCCAATTACTCAACACCAATTTGATGACATTCCTTTTTTCCTTAAGCGCGATGATCAGCTCCACACGCATTTCAGTGGGAATAAAGCGCGAAAATTTATGGCCGTATTGGAGCAAGATTACCCTGCAACTCGAACCTTGATCAGCTATGGTAGCGCACAAGCTAACTCGCTCTACTCTCTAGCCGCTTTAGCATCAATCAAAGGCTGGACATTAGAGTTTTACGTTGACCATCTACCGCAGTGGTTAATCGATAGGCCGATGGGTAACTATCGTGGTGCTCTAGAGCTCGGGGCTAAGGTGATTGCAACCTCAGAGTACCACCTTCATCCCAAAGACTTTATTGAGCAAATGCGGCAACCGGATAGCAGTTGCCTTGTGATAGAAGAAGGGGGACGCTCGACTCTGGCTCGTTCAGGTATTGAACAACTGGCACGAGAAATACTCTCTTGGACTCGCTTTGAACCTCACAATCAGTTTGTTGTTGCTTTGCCAGCGGGGACTGGGACAACAGCACTATACTTGCATAAGTTCCTTAAGCCACATTCCATACCCGTTATCACCTGCCCTTGTGTCGGTGGCAAAGAGTATTTAATCAAACAATTTGAACAACTTGGTGAGAGCGACTTTCCACACATCCTGGAACTGGACCATAAGCACCATTTTGGCAAACTCTATCGACAAGATTATCTAATTTGGAAACAGCTTCTCGAAGATACCTCTATCGAATTCGATCTCCTCTATGACCCTATGATGTGGCAGTGTCTACAATCGTGGTATAAAGAGAATCAAGATAAAACCATCATCTATGTTCACCAAGGTGGCTTACTTGGAAACGAAAGCATGCTACCTCGTTACGAGCGTAAATATGGCCCTGATTTGGGAGAGAGTCTATGAAGTCGTACCTACCGCTGCTACTCGTTGTAATGCCATTTTCAACACAAGCCAATACGATTAGCACCACAGCAAAACCCATCGTCGCAGTGAATGCCAGCGAGATTGGCAAACGCGTTTGTTACTATCAGGATCAAGCCTATTCTGACGGCGCTATCCTTCAGGTTGGTGAACATTACATGATTTGTTCGGCAGCTAACGATTTCGAGACAAATGGTGCACTAAAGTGGTCCCCTTTAGCGGAACACAGCGAGGGTTCTACCAGCGAAGATAAATCTAAGGCCAAAGCGGTCAAACGCTACTCTACCAACGAATAAGGACTCATGTTGATCACACCGATTGCTGTGCGTCTCACCAAAGGTGACGACTTAAAACTTGCCCTTCAACGATTGGTCACTCAGCACCAAATTCGTGCTGGAAGTATCGCCTCTTGCGTCGGCTGCTTTACGCATCTCAAACTGCGCTTAGCTGGTGCGACTGAGACACTGCAACTTAATGAGCCGCTAGAGATTGTTTCCGTTATGGGTACACTGACTCCAGACCACCAGCACGTTCATCTTTCTGTCTCACGCGCAGATGGTTCAGTGGTTGGTGGACACCTACTGGCAGGTTGCCTGATTGATACCACGGCTGAACTGATTGTTCTCCAATACCATGAGCTTAATTTCAACCGAGAATACGACCCACAGACTGGCTATACTGAGTTGCACCTTGACTCTTCGAGCCAATGAAAAAAGGCTCCATGAAACATGGAGCCAGGAGCATAAATAGTTCGGGGGAACTATTTGACTAAATTCCTTAACGCTTTGACTGAATCAGGGCCGCTGCATTGTGCATCGCATCTTTGGTACTCACGTCTATAATGGCAATGTTCTTAAACCTTTCTGGCTCTTTAATCGCCACATCATGAGCAAATATCACCAACTTAGCGCGGGCAATATCACGCTCGGTAATGCGATTGTTAATCCCATCTGCACCTTGGGTTTCTACCTTGATTCTCACCCCAACGGCGTTGGCAGCTTTCTCTAGTGACTTAGCCGCCAAAAAGGTATGCGCCACCCCAGACGGACATGATGTCACCGCCAGTACATCCGCCTCACCTTCTCCCTGAACCGAAGAATACACACGCTTCAACGAGCCGTATTCATCTTCGTCTTTAACATTTTTCTTCAGTAGGATGACGATACAAGCGGTCGTCAACGAGCCAGCGAGCGTACCAACGATATAACCGAGTTTGCCATCAACGACAGGCAAAACTATCCAGCCACCCCATGGCGCATGATTGAGTACGTGGAACATAAAGCCAATCACGTTACCCACAATACCCCCCAGCACAATTGCAGGTAACACACGCGCAGGATCGGCAGCCGCAAAAGGAATTGCCCCTTCACTGATGCCAATCATGCCCATGATCCCAGCAGCCTTGCCTGCTTCACGCTCGTCACGCTTAAACTTCTGTGGCGATAGTAGCGTTGCGAGTGCCAACCCAAGCGGTGGGGTACAGATTGCGATGCCAACCCCTCCCATTAACCATGGCTGAGTATTCACTTGCGTTTGAGCAAACAGAGTAGCAACTTTATTAATAGGACCACCCATATCAAAAGCGGTCATGGCACCCAGCACCATACCTAACACGATCTTGCCTGAACCTGCCATATCCGTCAGTAGGGTGTTAAGCGAATTCATGGTTGATGAGATAGGAACGCCAATCACCCACATTACTGCACCGCAGGTGACAAATGTGCCCACCAATGGATAGATAAAGATACTACCGAGCGAAATCATGCTTTCCGGCAATCTAATTTTCTTCAGTAACCACACCACATAGCCAGCGAAAAAGCCAACCACTATCGCGCCGAGAAAACCCGTGTGGTACTGGTCAACGGCGACCCAAGAACCAATCATACCCGGTGCGAGTCCCGGCTTGTCAGCGATGGAGTAGGCGATATATCCACCAAGCACCGCAGTAAATAGTGTCAGACCGGCAATACCCATTTGCGCCATATCCGCCAGCATCCCTTTCTCTGGCACCGCACCATGCCCTGAGATCATTACCGACAGCGACAACAGAACGCCACCCGCGACGATAAATGGAATCATGTGCGACGTGCCAAACAGCAGATGCTCTTTAACCCGAGCAAGTTGATGCGCCACTAGACTTTGTGACTGGAAATGGGATTCCTGCAACAGCTGTTGGTGTGACAACGGATCATCAATCTGCTCATCAATGATCAGCGCAAGGGCCTGCTCAACGCTCTGTGCCTGTTTAAGCTGTTCAATAAACTCTGGTTCAATTAACTTACCAGATAGCTGTGCTAAGACTTCGATGTGATGATGATCATCCCCGTCCGGCGAAGCTAACATAAAAAATACAGCCGACAGCTCGCCATCTTCAGCGCCGTAGTCAATACCCGAGCGACTAATGCCAATCGCAACCGCTGGTTTTGCTACCGCACAGCTCTTTGCGTGGGGAATGGCAATCCCCTCTTCAAACCCTGTATTTCCAATGTTTTCACGCGCCCATAGATCAGCCAGAAATTGCTCTTTATCGGCAAGTTTTCCCGCCTTATCTAACATACCAACCAACTCTTCGAAAACTTGCTGCTTAGTGGTCGCTGTTAGCTCCAAACAGAGAGTTTCCGCTTGGATTAGGTTTGTTATGTCCATTGTCTCTACCTGCCGTACTCGCGCTCGAATATAGATTAATCAGCCCTATCTGTCAGAGATATAGGACTAAAACCGCATTAACTGGATTATTGTAACACTGACATTAAAGTGTGAAGTGTATCGGTGAATTTATTGTTCCGTGCCAATGAAATCTCAATTCGCTGTGCTAATATCCGCCAAAATACCCACAGAGATTGACTATGAAAATTATTGCTGTCACTGCCTGCCCAACAGGCATTGCACATACCTATATGGCAGCAGATGCGTTAAATAAAGCTGCGCCGAAATACTCTGTTCAGATTAAAGTCGAGACCCAAGGTGCAATGGGTATCGAAAATCTTCTGACGCCGCACGACATCGCTCAAGCAGACAAAGTGTTAATCGTATCTGACATTGAAATTGAACAAGCTGCGCGTTTTGATAGCATTCCGTGTATCCGACTCTCGATAGAAGAAGTGCTGCTCAATGTGGATAAAGTTTTCATCACTCACTGCCGCGCATAACCCCACCCATGACTGAATACCAGATAACGTTTCTTGTCAGTAACACTAGCGCCTCGACTCACGTCGCTCAGCCACTGCGTAGATTGGCGAAAAAGTTTAAAAGTTCGATTCGAATCATCAACATCACTCGCAATCGAAGTGCCGATTTGACCAAGTCAGTGGCACTGCTTCAGGCCGGACTTGTTGAAGGGGATCTGTGCCAGATCACCGCCTTTGGCATTGATGCTGAACTGGCATGCTTCGTGATTAAAGATGTTGTTGCGGAACACTATGATCTGGTTGGAGCGCAAATCAACCACGAGTTCTCTAACCAACTTGCTAAGCGTCTGCCACAGTTAAATACACCGAGCCCCGTGGAGTGGCACTACGCTAAAGCACATACCGCGTTGACCAAATTTGAGTGCCTCAAAGGCCTCGCGCAACTGATCCACCCGATAAATCCTGATGAGCTTATTCTGGCATTTATCAAACGTGAAGAGCGCTCTTCTACCTGCATCACCGCTGGTATTGCCCTGCCTCACGTGATGTTCGAAAACAAAAGCATCAATCATATTTCTATTGCGGTTATCAGTAGTGAAACACCAATAGACTGGGCTTCTCAAGTCGGCCAAATTCATCTAGCAATAGCACTGGTGATGCCTTCCTCGCCAACTCGCGATCAGATTATCACTGCGACCAACCTAACCCGTAATTTGCTCTCTGGGCAGCTGGCTGAACGTTTGTTAGTGACCAAAAGCAGCATCGAACTTCAAGCCTTGTTGATGTATTCAATGTCGAGATTGATTGGATAGCGATTAAATTGAGCCTCGATAATCGGAAGGGGTTCTGCCCGTGCGATTTTTAAATACCCGACAAAAGTAGTTTACATCCTTGAATCCGCAACGAACCGACACTTCATTCAGTTTAAAGTTGTATTTCTTGAGCATGAATTTCGCTCGATCTATCCGTACCCAAGTAATGTAATCGGCCAAGGTCATATGACCCTGTTGACGGAACAACCTAGATAAGTGATTGGACGAAATACTAAAGCGTTCCGCAATGCTATCTCGAGTGATCTGTCGATGGAAATTTTCCTGAATATAGATACAAATCCCCTGATAGAGATCCTGAACACGGTTATGTGATTTCTCTTCCGGCGCATCAAGCATGGTATTGCAGTATTGGAGCAATGCTTGAAGTAATAACTCATCCATCGGTTGTTTGATGCTTTCTCTCGCCAACGAACTCAGGGCTTCTAGGATATTGTCGATAGCAAAGCCCGAACGGGTTTGTAAACTATGCTTCTGAATATCATAGAAACTCTCTTCACCTTTTCGCTTACTCACTAAGCTAAGCCCTAATTGTCGGCGACCAAAAAGAATGCTTAGCACAGAACAGTTGGTATCCCAATCTGGCTTGTTCCAGCAGTTTGGCGGAATAAAAATCGCATCGCCCGCCTGAGCAACGATCTGACTGACCTTACGTTGATGATCTTCCATCTCATTGATGTACTCACCTTCAAGCACCAGTTCCAAACGTGGAAAGTTAACCTGATAACTGCACTCTGGTGGAGTATGAAAGTCACCCGCAAACCAAATATTGTGGATTGGTTTACGTTCATTAAGTACCGCACAAATTAAATCTTGGAACATCATCTTTGGCCCCTCAACAGGACATTCTCTCTACTACACGCACAGGTATACCCCGTGATGAATCACGGCGCTACTGAGCAAAGTCACACTTCCACATTGATGATACAAAAATCCAGCAAAAGCAATAATTTTATAGTTAGACAATCATAGATCAACAAACAACAAGACGACCAATCACACCATAAGTTAATGTTTTAAAAACATTTAACATCAACAACCCCATAACACAACGGCGTTCAACCACGATCCAAATCACATCACGAAAATACAGTTACAATCGTCTAGTAAATGCATTTTTTCTTCACTACAGGACTTTCGCCTCGCCTTTCACAATACCCCTAGTAAAACAATAAAATGATAGGGGTTCCTAATGATCACCAAACTCATCAATGAGAATTTGATTGCGCTCAATCTTAATGCGCAGTCCAAAGAAGAGGTTTTTAACGAGCTAATCGAGATCCTGTACGCACAGGGTCGTATTTCAGACAAAGAACAGTTTCTTGCTGATATCAAAGCGCGTGAAGAACTTGGCAATACAGGTTTTGAACAAGGCGTCGCACTGCCGCACGCTAAGAGTTCTGCTGTCATCGAGCCCGCAGTGGTTATCGGTGTGCATAAAACAGGCATCGACTACGGCGCTGAAGATGGGCTTGCTTCGAAACTGTTCTTTATGATTGCTTCACCAGACGGAGGAGACAATCACCACATTGAGGTTCTGGCTGAACTCTCTTCTAAGCTGATCGAGCCAGGTTTTATTGAACAGTTTCTCGATTGCCAAGATAACCATGCTGCGCTGGAACTTTTACTGACAAAACAGCCTGAAACGGCATCGAACCAAGCACCAACCAAAGGCTTGATTATCGGAGTGACCGGTTGTCCTGCGGGTGTTGCCCACACTTATCTAGCAGCGGAAGCACTAGAAAAAGGTGCGGCAAAGTTAGGATACGAAATCAAGGTTGAAACGAATGGCTCGATCGGGGTCAAAAATAATCCAAGCGAAGAAGAGATTGCACAAGCGGAAGCGGTTGTCGTTGCGTGCGACAAACAAGTTGATATGGCTCGCTTTGCTGGTAAACGCGTGATTAAAACCAATGTTAAAGCGCCTATACGCGATGCCGAAGGACTGATTCAACAAGCACTATCTGCACCAATTTACCAAGCAGAACAAACACAAGCGACCCAGTCTGTCGCAGACAAAGCCTCACAAGCTCGTTCCGATCTCTACCGTTACCTGATGAACGGCGTATCACACATGATCCCGTTTGTCGTAACGGGTGGTCTATTAATCGCTCTTGCCCTAGCCATTGGTGGTGAGCCGAGTGAATCGGGTATGGCAATTCCTGCCGGTAGCATGTGGAACCAAATCCTTGAAGTGGGCGTGGTCGCTTTCACGCTGATGATCCCGATTCTTGCTGGTTACATTGCTTATGCGATTGCTGACCGCCCTGCCCTAGCTCCTGGCCTGATTGGTGGCTGGATTGCTAACAACGGTTCATTCTATGGCGCTGAAGCGGGTACTGGATTTATCGGTGCTATCGTAGCCGGTCTGCTTGTGGGTTACTTCGTTAAGTTCATTACTTCAATCAACTACCACAAATTCATCCAGCCGCTTGTACCGATCATGATCGCGCCGATCACAGGTTCACTGTTTATCGCTGGTCTGTTTATCTTTGTTATCGGCGCACCGATCGCCGGACTAATGGATGGCCTGACTGCAATGCTAACCAGCATGAGCACGGGTAACGTCGTTCTACTCGGTATCGTTCTTGGTGGTATGGCTGGCTTCGATATGGGTGGTCCATTCAACAAGGTCGCATTCCTATTCTCTGTCGGCATGATTGCTAGCGGTCAAACTCAATTTATGGGCGCAATGGCGTGTGCAATCCCAGTCGCTCCACTTGGTATGGCGATCGCAACCGCAGTTGGCCGTAAGTTCGATCTGTTTGAATCCTCTGAAATCGAGGCAGGCAAAGCAGCTGGTGCAATGGGACTTGTGGGCATTTCTGAAGGTGCTATACCGTTTGCCGCTCAGGATCCGATGTCAGTTATCCCAGCTAACGTACTTGGCTCTATGGTGGCGGCAGTAATGGCGTTCTCATTCGGCATCACCAACAGCGTGGCTCATGGTGGTCCTGTTGTCGCACTGCTTGGGGCGATGAACTTCCCTATGCTTGCTCTGCTATCAATGGCGACTGGCGCATGTGTTACTGCAATGACATGTATTGCGCTTAAAAACCTGCGTAAGGCGAAGCTAGCCGCTGCAACCGCTTAAACCGCTCTCCCCCTTATGGCTTGAGTGGTTTCATCCTCAAGCCATGTTTATTTCATGGTGACTTCTATGTCTGATTTTTCTATCTCGAATGACTCTCTTATTCGACAAGTCTTCTACCCTATGACTAACGTTATCCAGAATTACGCATGGGGTAGCCGCTGTTCTTTTGCTCAGCTATTTGGTATTTCCAATCAGAGTGGAGAACCCCAAGCCGAAATCTGGATGGGTGCCCATCCCAATGGCTGTTCTACCGTGAACACCGAGGGTGAAGAGACAAAACTCTCCAATCTAATCTCACAAAATTTAAGCCTGTTTCTGAGTGACAAAATTGCCAAACGCTTTGGTGAGTTGCCCTATCTGTTTAAAGTGCTTGCAGCGGAAAAAGCCTTGTCGATTCAGGTTCACCCAAACAAACAACAAGCGGAACGTGGCTATCAGTTTGAAGAGCAGCAAGGGGTCCCGCTCACAGCTGGCAACCGCAATTACAAAGATCCTAACCACAAACCGGAGCTGGTCTACGCGCTAACTGACTACACGGCAATGAATGGTTTTAGACCGATTAGCGAGATCCTTGCCCATTTTAACTACCTTGATATTCCTGAACTCACGTCATTGGTTCACGACTTAGCAGGCGATCAAACACCGAATGGTTTAGCGAGCTTTTTCTCGGGTTTGTTGTCACTGCAAGGTGAGCAGAAAGAAATAGCGTTGATGATGCTAATCATGAAAGCCAAATTATCACCGACCCCGCTGTTTAACCTGATCAGTGAGCTTGAAGAGCAATACCCTGGTGATGTTGGTCTTTTCGCTCCATTAATCCTGAATGTGATTGCGCTAAAACCCGGTCAAGCGATGTACTTGGATGCAGAAACGCCCCACGCCTATATCAAGGGGACTGGGCTTGAGATCATGGCCAACTCAGACAACGTATTGCGTGCAGGTCTGACACCAAAATATATGGATGTAGAGGAATTGGTCTCCTGTACCAAATTCAATGAAAAACCTATCGACAGACTGCTACTGCAACCCCTTGAGCAAGATGGTGTGATGGAATATCCGATCCCAGTTGATGACTTTAAGTTTGCCATCCTCAGTAACTCCCACCAGCGCGAGATTAAAACCGAAGGTGCCGAGATTCTGCTGCCGCTGGATGAGGCTATGACACTGACGCACCAGTGCGGTGAAAGCTGCGTGATTGACAAAGGCCAGTCGGTATTTATTCCGGCCTATGCCAACAGTTACATCGTTGACTGCAATGGGCGTGTAGCACGCGCGTATAGCTAAGTAAAAAAATCACTTTGCACCAATGTAAAATGCCTCGCGACTGCGAGGCATTTTTGTTTTCAACCGTTCACAAGGCACTGAATCTATTAATATTTATGACTAACATCACAAGAATGTCATTCACGAATAATGACGCTAATCACAGTTAGATTTGCTGGATACAAATGTACAGTGAAAGGCTTTTTTTTACTATTTCGCCACTGGCCACAATCCATTAATTTTTAACTCAGAAGTTCAATAAAGATTGAGTTAAATAAATGATCACAAAACTAACTAACGTCAGCCTAATTAACGCCAACCTTCAAGCAAATAATAAACAACAAGTGTTTGAAGAGTTAGCCCAAATGTTATTAAGCGACCAGCGTATCAATAACAAACAAGCGTTCTTAAATGATATCCATCATCGCGAGTCACAAAGCATTACGTCAATGGACGGCATCGCCTATCCACACGCTAAAAGTCAAGCAGTGACAGAACCAGCAATCGCTGTTGGCGTAAAGCGCGAAGGTATCGATTACGGCGACGAAGACGGCATCAAACCGACCGTATTTTTTATGATCGCCTCTCCGGATAACGGTGCGGATCATCATATTTATGTTCTACAAGAATTATTTGGAAAATTCAGTGATGAATTTATTCAAGATATTCACAACGCAAAAGACCAACAACAAATCCTAGATATTTTAATCAATTCATAAGGCGTAGTAACTATGAGTACCCTAACAGCTCAAGCTACAAACAATAGCGACTTTAAAAAACTACTTAGCACCATGAAAGGTCACCTTTTATTTGGTACCTCTCATATGCTTCCGTTTATCGTAGCCGGTGGTGTATTGCTGGCACTGGCGGTCATGGCATCAGGTAAAGGTGCGGTGCCTGCTGACGGCTTACTGGCAGATATCTCAAACATCGGCATTAAAGGCTTGGTGCTTTTCCCTATCATCCTTGGTGGCTTTATCGGTTACTCCATTGCCGACAAACCTGCCCTTGCGCCAGCTATGATCTCATCTGGCATAATGGCGGATATGGGCGGCGGCTTCCTAGGCTGTATCGTGGCAGGCTTTATCGCTGGTGGTGTGGTGTTCCAACTTAAAAAGATCCCTCTTTCAGCCAACATGACCGCGCTAGGCGCGTACTTTATTTACCCTCTGATTGGTACGCTGATTTCTGCAGGCATCGTACTATGGGGTATCGGTGAGCCAATTAAGATCTTTATGGCTTCAATGAACGAGTTCTTGGCCTCGATGGCTGGTGCTTCTAAAGTGGTGCTAGGTACCATTCTGGGTGGTATGACAGCGTTCGATATGGGTGGCCCAATCAACAAAGTGGCCACACTGTTCGCTCAAACTCAAGTAGACACACAACCGTGGCTAATGGGCGGTGTAGGTATCGCAATCTGTACGCCTCCACTCGGTATGGCACTGGCTACTTTCCTATTCAAGAAGAAGTTCACTAAGCAAGAGCAAGAAGCCGGTAAAGCAGCCGCTATCATGGGTTCAATTGGTATCTCTGAAGGTGCTATCCCATTCGCAGCAAACGACCCAATGCGAGTTTTGCCATCCATCGTTGCTGGCGGTATCGTAGGTTGTGTGTTCGGCTTCCTCACTGACGTACTACTGCATGCACCATGGGGCGGTCTGATTACTGCGCCAGTCTCAAGCAACATTCCAATGTATGTGGTCGGTATTGCACTGGGCTCACTAACAACGGCTCTTATTGTGGGCTTCTGGAAACCGGTCGCTGAAGAAGAGACGGAAGAGGCAACAGCCGAAGCGACTCCTGCACAAGTCGCTCCTGTTGCGGGTGAGGGCGAATACGACATCGTAGCCGTCACATGTTGTCCATCAGGCGTGGCGCATACCTTTATGGCTGCTAAAGCACTAGAAAAAGCAGGCGCAGCAGCTGGCATCAAGATTAAAGTAGAGACACAAGGTCAAAATGGTATCCAGAACCGCATCACCGACCTAGATGTCGCTAACGCGAAGCTGGTTATCTTAGCCCACGACATTCAAGTTAAAGACGCGCAACGCTTCGCTAACGCCAATGTGATTGAATGCTCAACTAAAGAAGCGATGAAGAAAGCCGCACAACTGATTCAACACTAATCAATATCCCTCTGAAATCTAGCGCCCTAGCACTCTGCTGGGGCCTTTTGATGTATGGCATAGTCGCCGCGAGTGATACAAATATCCCGCCCCATAGACCTTACTCTTTAGTGTTAGTTTGATCAAATGCACTTAATCGCTGTGCAACAAAATGTATCAACTGAAATTATGAGCTACATCGCCACAGATAAAAGAAGAATTGCTACATTCATTCCAATTCAACGTCAGAAATATCAATAATTATAACTCTAAGGGGCTAACAATGAGGCTAAGTAATCTCTCTATCAAATCAAAGCTCGCATCCATCGTGGTTTTATCGGCAATACTCATTGCCATGGCTTGTGCCTATAACCTGATTCAACAACGCAACTCTTCCATGCTTGAGCGTGAAAGCAAACTTAGCGCCCAAGTAGAAGCAGTAGTCAGTTTAGCAAAGCACTATTACGATCAGCGCCAACTGTTAGGAAATGATGTTGCGAAGCAACAAGCTCTACTTGCAATCGAAGCGCTTAGATATGACAGCAACAACTATTTCTGGATTCTGAATCAAAACCTCACGGTCGTGCTCCACCCTATCAAGCCAGCGCTTAATGGCAAAAGTGCGGAAAACTTTCAAGACGGCGGTGGCAAATTCCACTGGCGTGAGATGGTTTCGATATCCAAATCGCCAGCTCAAAAAGGCTTTTTAGAGTATCAGTGGAAAAGCCCAGACGGAGAGCTAAAAGATAAAATCTCTTACGTACAATTGTTTCCTGAGTGGAACTGGATTATCGGCTCCGGAATCATGGTTGCCGACATTCAAGAAGCGTTTTATGCCTTGGCGATTAAAGAAGCGATTGTTGCCCTTCTCTTATCTGCGTTACTGTTTGGCATGGGATATATGATTTCCAACAACATTTTGATCCCACTTCATCGACTGATTGATCACACCCATTTGATTGCCGATGGTGATTTACGAGTTCGTATGAACATGAAGCGCAAAGACGAACTTGGCGACATGAGTAGCCAGATTGATAAAATGATGGACAAACTCCAGTCAACATTACGTACGGCGAATGAGTCTGCGGCTCAATCTAGCACCATGGCATGCCAAATTGCTCAGGCTAGTGAAGAAGCCGCTACCAGTGTCAATTCACAACACGCGCAACTAGAGTTGCTCTCGACCGCGATGACAGAAATGAGCGCCACCATCTCGGATGTTGCGACCAATGCTGAAAACACCGCCGCGAGCACCAACAAAGTCGTCGACCATGCACACAACAACGACGAGACAATGAAGCGTACTTCGGAGTCTATTGCACATGTGTCTGATAATATCTCAGTAGCGAACGAGCTGGTGCGCGACCTGCAATCTGGCGTCCAAGAGATCAGCAATGTGGTCGGTGTGATTCGAGAGGTGTCTGAGCAAACTAACCTTCTAGCGCTTAACGCTGCAATCGAAGCCGCACGAGCGGGTGAACAAGGTCGTGGATTTGCAGTTGTGGCTGATGAAGTCCGCAACCTCGCGAGTCGCACGCAAAACTCAACCAACGAAGTGCAACAGACCATCGAAAAACTCACACGCCAAGCAGAGAAAACCTTCGCGGCGATGCAAACCAGTAACGAAAACGTTGAGGAGAGTGTTCGAGCTTCAGAGAATACACGCAAGCAGCTCGATTTAATCGTTGATGAAATGCAAAACGCCAATGATATGGTGGCTCAAATTGCCGCAGCCTCAGAACAGCAAAGCGCTGTTGCGACCGAAATGAATGAAAACGTCACTGGCATCCACTTGGCTGCCAACGAAGTATTGCACGCTTCTCAGTCGCTCGCGGAAGATAGCCAGTTAATGGCGAATACCGCAGAGCACCTTACCGCCCAACTGAGATACTTTAAGGTTTGATACGTAGCCAGTGACAAATACAAATACGCCTTTAGCAACACGAATCGCCCTCGATTAAGCCGCTATTGGGGAAACTGACGATGGAATCGTTCAATCAAGAAATCGATAAACAGGCGCAAGCGCTTAGGTTGATACTGACGACTCTGATAGATGACGTTTAAGTCTGCGCCTGCTTGCGATATCGAGGTATTGAAGTTCTTCATATATCCATTAAGCAGCGTCACTAAGCGCTGCTGCTTGATATCCTCTTGAACATCGAGAATCGATTTCAGGGCAATTCCGGCTCCATCCAATGCCCATTGACGAATCACCTCCCCATCATCAGAAAATCGTTTTGGTATCACGGTGACAACGTTATGCTGCTGGTCGTCTTGGAAATGCCATGTTTTGAGCTCTTCACTGCTCCGTACCAAGGCGAGACAATCATGTTGAGCCAGTTCCTGTGGCGTGATCGGTGTCCCCCTCTTGGCCAAATACTGTGGCGACGCACATAGAACTCGTCGACTAGAGGCGAGCTTACGCGAGATGAGTGAGCTATCTGCCAATGCCCCATAACGGATAACAATATCGAGCCCAGACTCAGCAATGTTAGATAAGTTATCGTTAAGATAGAGGTAAGGAATCACTTCTGGGTAGAGCTCACTAAACTCCGATAAGATTGGCGATATGTATTGCTTACCAATATCACGAGGCGCAGAGATTTTTAGCGTGCCACGTACCTCTGTTGTTCCGGTTTGAAGTAGATTTTCCGTCTCTTTAACGCTGTCGATAATGTCTAAACAAGCTTTGTGATAGAGTGCGCCGGAGTCCGTCAACGAAATGTGCCTGGTAGTACGATTAATCAACTTTACGCCATACCTATCTTCAAGAGACTGCAACCTTGCCGTTACCGTGGCTGGAGATAACCCCAGCTCTCTTCCTGCGGCGGCCAACCCTTGATTCTTGACGATGCTGATAAACAAGGTCATATCTGTAAACTTATCCACGCATGCTCCTTAATCTCATTATTCATAAAAACCGAATAATCAATTCAAATACTAGCCAATTATCAAATTCTATCCAAGCAATATACTGGCTCCATCGAAATCAGATTGGAGAATAACCATGAAAAATGAAAAAATGCCGCTTCAGGTATGGATTTTGACACTTGCCGCTTTTGCCATTGGCACTGCTGAATTTGTCATTGCTGGTATTCTTCCTCAACTCGCCTACTCACTTGCTATCACCGAGGGGCAAGCGGGCTACTTAATCAGTGCTTATGCTCTTGCCATCGTCTTTGGTGGACCACTTCTCACTATCTATCTAGCACGCTTCAACAAAAAATCTGTGTTAGCTGGGCTAATGGTGTTGTTTATTCTTGGTAACTTGATGTCTGCTTTTGCACCTAACTACTTTGTGCTGATGGTTAGCCGAGTGATTACGGGGTTAGTTCAGGGACCTTTTTATGGCATCGGCGCTGTGGTGGCGACCAATTTGGTTAGTGAGAAAATAGCTGGGCGTGCAGTAGGACAAATGTTTGCAGGCTTAACGTTAGCTAACGTGTTGGGCGTACCTGGCGGCACGTGGATTGGCTTACAATTCGGCTGGCATACGACATTTTTGACCGTTGCCGCATTTGGTTTCATCGCACTGGTGTTTATTACCTCTGTAATTCAATCCAGCGGCCATGACGAAGCCAAAGATGTAAAAGCGCAGCTAACTGCATTCAAAAATCCAATGCTATTGATTAGCTTAGCCATTACGGTATTTGCGTGGTCGGGCTTTATGACTTTGTATGGCTACATTGCACCAATTGCCACACACATTACGGGGTTTGGCGACAATGCAGTGACTTGGATTCTGGTCATTATCGGTGTTGGTCTAATCATTGGTAACACGCTGGGTGGTCGCTCATCGGACAAAAACTTGCAAAAAGCCTCGATGTTTTGGGCAGTTGCCATGATTACAAGCCTGCTACTTGTTGGCTTGACTGTCGAGAGCAAAATCCTGTTTGTAGCTACAACCTTTATATTTGGGATTGCCTCGTTTGCTAATGTACCAGCGATGCAACTTAGAGTGATGAATCACGGTGGCGAGGGCCAAGAACTGGCTGCAACGGCAAACATCTCTGCCTTTAACCTAGCCAATGCATTTGGTGGATTCTTAGGTGGTATGGTTCTCGACAGCCATATGGGTGCAAGCATGATCCCATACGCAGCGATTTTTGTGCCTGTGATTGGCCTGCTATTTATTGCCAAAGCCAACCGCAAGGAAAGCCAACAAACTGAGTTAGAACCAAGGTTAGGTAGCTGAGCAAGAATACTTCTACTCACCTTAATTAGAATCATAAAGGCCTGTTCACTCAGGCCTTTGATGTAGCCGTCGAATCATAGCCAGCTACCTTCCGGAAAACAATTGATTCCCCAACAGAAGAGGTAAAACGAATTTACACAGTAATACAACACTTTGGCATGGCACACGGTTAACTCGCCATAGTGGATAAATTAAGCCAAGTGACATTATAGAAAACCAAACAACCGTTATCATTTTTGAGTCTCTCTATACAATGATTACTGCTTTATCTCTATCATAATTATTAAGATACAAAATCATAATCAAGTAAATAAAATTCATTTCAGCATTTCTCATCCTTAAAAAGTATCGATATTGTAGAAATAAAATCCGTTCAATATTTATTGTCCTAATGTTCAATATATTTGGGGAAACACAAAATAGCAAAAGCAAGCATTATTACTAGACTTGACCATTGTATCTGACTATTAGGTAAATTAAGAACTTCTACTGTCATTTCTTCAAAGTGATTAATTCCAGAAGGGGTTCTTCCATAGATAAAGGAACCATAGTTGAAAATGGAATAATATTGAGAGCCAATAACTATGCACACCACGAACTTACAGAAAGCATAAAATTTATTCTTGCTGTAACGAAACAACTTTCTTGTGGCATAGATAAGAATGAGAGAAAACGTCCAAAACAACATTAATGTAATCATAGTCAATCCAATATAAGTATGAGATTCTCATCCAGATTATTCCGGATTTTTGGGGATAAGGAATCCTGAGTAAATACATACACTGAGGCTAAGCCAAGAAATCAAGTCATTGTTCGAGTAATTAGGTATAAATAATTCAAGCGCTTTAAAAAATGGATAACCACTCATAAAAATAGAGTAGTAATTTAAAAGAATCGGAAAGAAGACAAAAATGCAATAAGCTAATCTTAGAATGTTGCTTTTGAATTCATAGCCAGCCACCTTACGGAAAACAAAGATTATCACAGTAGTCATTGTTAAAAATATCACTACATCAATCATTTATTATGATCTTTGGGGGAAGCAAAAAATCAGTGTGATTATAAATAAACCGCATGAGAGCCATTGCATCCCAAGATTAGATAAATCAAGGTGCTTGATAAAAAAATCTTCGTACAACAGTATCTTTGATGGAACCCCGCCGTTTTTGTCCCAAACTGAAAAATCGACCAAAACTGCCCTCCTAAAACTAAAAACAACAATAACTGACCTATCAGAATGACACCTTTAGATGGTTTTCGGTTTACTCGCCATAGAAGGTAAATAAGCAAAAATGAGGTAAGTATGTATGTAATAGTGATCATTTTTTAGCCCCTCTATACAAGAATCCCCCCGCTTTACCCCGTCATAACTTGAGATCAAACAAATCAAAAAATGGGATTTATTTATGACGCCTTTTTGGTATTAATAGCCCTAAATATAAGCAAACCAAGATGCTAGACCAACGTATTACTTCATTATTTTTGAATGATACTTCTGGAAGCATGTTCATTAATAAAGTTCCATTCATAAAAATTGAGTAGTAATTACCACCAGTAAAACCAATAACCAAAACAATGTAAACGTAAATGTATACTGAATTGTTAAAGGTAAAGTAGGATATCCGCCTTAAAGTGAGCAGAATCGCAATCGTAGTCAAAAAGAACATAACATCTTTCAATTATTCAATTCCTTAATTGTATCGATATTGTAGAAATCTGATCCCAATTCGGCCCCTAACGCAGATTTGCTCATTGCTTGATAACCTCTTAAATAATCTTCTGCACTATACCGAAACAATGTAAACGTATATGTATACTGAATTGTCATTACTATTCTGTCGAATCATAGTGTTTGGGAAAGCAAAAGAACAGAAGATAAGCATCAATAGCTAAGCTAAATATCTGCATTGTATTATTTGGCAAAAAATCAGAAAAGAAACTTTCAAAAAATATCACTTCAACTTTCAAACCATTATGGTTCATTCCAAAATTAAATATTGAGTAATACTGTGCTCCAATTGCTATATATAACGGAACATATAAGTAATACTGAATTTTGGTCAACCTACACTTCTTTATTTTCCTAGCAGTAACCATTATCATTAGTGATATTAATATAAATATTACAATATTAATCATTTATAAAGCTCTTTATGTAACTGATCAACAGTCATCCCATCACTAAAAACACTAGCACCAAGAGATATCTTACTAGCAGCCTGATACCCTCTTAGATAATCTTCAGCACTATACCTAAATAACTTAAACTGCTTGGCTTTTCGGGTTCTTGTCCATGGCATCGGATTCAAGTTAGGTTTGGAGGCAATCTGGTACGCCTCGGAAGCATTTTTAACCGTAGTGCTTTTAGCGAATGCCCCATAAGCAGACAAGGCTAAATCTGCCCCATAGTAGGCAATATCACCGTGAGATTTTGAGTAACCTAGCGATTCCGCTGCATGTTGATAGCCTTTGCGAACTGGCCCTGTTGCATTCTCATCGCCATCCCAAAAGTACTTGCCATTTTCATACAGATTGTTGGTGCCATGAGCCATCATTGGACCACCAATTAAGCATAAGACCGCCGCTGAGGCGTAACATATTCCCGCGCCTGTTGTTACCTGCATGACACCAGCGACAAAGCCAATTCCGTTTTTAAAGATCAAGTTACCTTGCTCGATCAGACTTTGTTTTTCTTTTTGAAGCTCTTTGAATACTGTCTCTTTGTCCTTCTTACCGCTTTTATAATCGTTCACTAAGCATTGCTCAAACCGGTCGACTTCACGAACAAACTGCATCTTCAGACCGCCATTCGAGATGTGGCGATGTGAAAGCGTAACAGCTTGCATAGTGAGCCCTTTAGCGGCTTTTTCGACTTCACGAATGTCCCATGAGTCTGGCGCGGTTTGGTTTCTCATCCTAAGTATCTATCCCATATTTGATAACCTTCTGTGCTGGCCATGTTATGTTTCCAGATTATGTCGCGGTATGTGAGATGGAATGTCTCAGACATATCTTCATCTCCGGAAGTAAGTACGTTTGGTTGATCAAATGACAGAGAGGTAATCAACGCATCAACTAATTCAATCGTGTAGAAGTTTTCGTTATGACCATGCTCATTGGTTCGATAAAATTTGATAGTGCATTGCAAATGCTCTTGTTTGGAAAGGGCGTTGCCGAGTAATGGCGAAGACTTATCTACGGGTTTGGTAATCGCCACTTCCGTTGGGCCTCCCTGCTTGTTTAAGGTGAAGTTACAAGCCAGAACCGTGATTTCATCTTTATGAGATTCTTGAGCCTTGTTGCCGATTGAATCTTTGGTGTTACAGCCTTGAGAGATACAGTATTGTTTTTTACCCATGATAGATAAGTATGCCGTATGAGCCATAATTTACTCGTTTATATTTATGGGACGGTAAACATATCGTATATCAATAGATCCGTTATGGACGACTGCTAACTGGCGGGATTTGAAGCAATATTCATTAATTACGCCGAAATTACCTTAAAATGGTATGGAAAATCAGATATCTGCACGGGTGGCAAATCATGCCAAACACCCATGCGCTCCTTTAAGGTTGGATGAAGGGAACATGAGCAAGTGCGCTTTCAGGAACGCAGATTACCTCCCCTTAAACAACTCACCTCGGTGATGTGCCAGATATGGTTTATGCTCACGCACGATCCTAAACGACATATCGTCTCTTAGGCCGATGACTTCTGGCGCTTCAAGATACTCTGAGATAAGAACCTTGCCGTTGTCGTCAAAGGAGATAAAACCGAGGTCAAACGCTTTGTCTAAGTTAGCGAGCAGCAGCAATCCGTTGAACTTATCCAGCCTTTCTTTATTGTTTGAAGCGCGCCAAGGTTTTATATGGGAAGCGAGCAAAAGTTGTGTATTGCGATACCCTGTAACGGCACAACCTCCCCACATCTGCACCAACTGAGATCTAAAGTGACCTTGACCCATTCTGGTTTTGACCATGATGCTTTTTTCGGTGTCGGTTAGCTTTTTGTCTACCATGACCTGCCGAATGTCTGCGTTCACATCTATTTGAGCTAAATCGGCTAGGAACTTGTTGTAATGGGTCAGCGCAGCGCTGTACATTCCTTTACCCTTGCGATCCGTTAGTTTAAAAACCTCTAGCTGTCTGACTTTCTCTTCATACTGAGTAAATCGACGGTAGGAAGTCACTTCGGTCAATGGCTCACAGATTTCCCCCGTATCCATTAACCAGTTTGAAATTGAACCACGAATTGCTCCAAGATAATTTTTTGCGGTTTTCTCCGACTTACCAATATCCATCAGCCACTGATAGTAAAGGGATGCAAAGTCTGTAAAATTTGAAACCAGCGCTTCTTTCAGCTCATTGCTAACGATAAAGCTTTTCATATCGTTAAATAGCTCATCGTCTAGATACGCATAGGCGATCGCTTTTGAGGAATAGCGACTGGTCGTCATTTCGTCATAGCCAGCGTGATAGGCGAGGTGCCAGAATCCCTCGCTTCTCAGATGGAAGAATGGGTTCTCTGGTGTGTTTTTGTCTTTGCCGTGAGAAAAGTTGTTGAAGTGTTCTGTGAATCTCTCTTTTAGCGGCTGATTGAGTTCGATTTTGTTTAAAGCGATATGCCCTGCTTGGATTAAATCCATAACCGCTAGGAGCATGCATACTTTATGAGGGCTTTTCTTACCACCCGAGATGTTCATATTCAGGTTACGAAACTTGTCTGGATAAAAGTTGTATGACATGTTTACACCTCCAAACCAGAGGTTTTCTTCATCACAACAGTTTGCCAAGTAACCTCTTCTCGCTTCAGCGAATCTTTGCCATCTTCGATATGGCAGATAACCAATCCGACATCACTAGCTAATTTATCCAGCTCAAATACGGAGACACCAAAAGTCTCACGAGCATCTTTAAACTCGCCGTGACGTAATGTAATAACCAAGACACCCTCGTCTGACAGGAGACTGCACAATGCCTTTATAGCGATAGATCTTTGCTGAACGGGAAGATGCATCCAAACCGCCGACAACAGAACTAAGTCATACTGCTTTTCTAGCTCGATCACGTGTTTTAAATAAGGTAATGAGTCATGTAACCAGACGACTTGCTCCGAACAGTTATAGTTGCCGATCTCAAGCAATCTAGTTGATGGCTCAACAGCAAACACTTCACAGCCACGGGCACTCATCCACCTTGCATCTCTTCCAGATCCAGCGCCAACATCCAAAACAACATCACCCGATTGAGGCCAATATTCAGTCCAAGACTGGTGAACAGATTCGAATTCTAGGGAATCGTATTGCTGAGCTAGCTTTGAGGCATTGTTGTTGTAAAAAGAAGTAGTTGCGGACATATATTAAACCGAGCATCACTGTGCCTGCATGATATACGGCTCGGTTGCATAAGGCGATAAAGTATTAGAAATGAATTAGATTCTGTGATGAAAATCTTATACAAAAGCCATCCGCAGAACTTTGAACGCCGTAAATCTAGTGTGATGTTTAAGCGCCTACTCTGAACACAAATCAAGCATATGTTGCTCTCGAATAACGCCACTAAAGATACGAGCGTGGTAGCATTTGTTAGCTCCATTGTGAGCTATTGCTATCATGTAGAACCTTCAGATATCAAATAAGGCCTGATAAATCAGACCTTTTAGAATGTGGCGAGAGTGAGGCGGCAGAGTTAAATCATTAACACACTGAAAATTAATGACATTACCAAAAAGTAATGGCATAAGTATTACTCAGGGTATTACTTATAAAAAGCCATCAAAATAGTACTATTGTTAACATGCTACACATCCCTTTATGAGTCTCTCGTTATTACTACCTTGAACTCATTTTTATCTCGATCATCTATGAAATCTATATTTGACCAATTTCTCAGTGCTCGTTGAACACCACTACCAATCCCCCGGTATGGCAGAACATATCTTGCAAAAGAAGAAATAATCGGGTTTCGGCTGTTTGAATTTCCGTTGATAATATTATCAATGGTTAGATTGTTTGGTAAATGCCCTGGACTAATAACTTCAATTCGATCAGAAAAAACGAATAACTTGATTGGCGCCTGTGTAAAGTAATCCCGATGAATTAAAGCGTTTGCCACAATTTCTTCAAAAACGATCTTGGGAATTTCTGGCTCACCAACAGAATTAAAACCCTGCCCAGCTTGGACATGACGTATATTTGCGAGGATAAAGCTCATACACTCTTGGTAAGTAACCCCTAATTTCCCTTGGATATCTCTACTGTCATTGTAATCTTGATCTGTAATATCTATGCCAGGGAAAGCAACTGCTTTTACAACAAAAGCAGGCAGCTTAAAATGAGGCTGCCTTGCCAACAAAAGAGCACCACAAAGATTAAGGTTTCCTTCCTTGAATAGGTTCATTGACTCTAGCAGTTCTTCATAGCTTTGCGTTTGAGTGGAGAGTTCCTCTCCTATAACGTTTTGGAAAAACTCTGAAAAATAGTCGGCATCAATATCGTCAACAGAAGTATTGGGCACCTTCAACTCATCTGCATGCACTAAAGTCGCAGCTTGGAACATTCTCTGCATTTCTTCAATTGCTGTAACCGCACGTTTGTCTGAGCCATTTTTCACCCAAATGCGCCCATCGTTATCAGCACAAGGACGAAGGCCTTGTTCAATAGTGACGACTATCACCATACCGTCTGGGTGTTCAACATTCTCAGTAGTCAGGTTAATAGCTGGTTTTACATTGTTGGTTGCTGCATCTGCAATCAATCGATTACTTGTTTCAAGGTCGTCACTAGATAAACCATTCACACTATGGTCATCAGCTACACCAATAATCAGCTTTCCCCCTTGACTATTACTAAAAGCAATTAGCTCTTTTGCTATATCTTTAGCGCGAGTGACTCTTTCTTTAAATTGATGCTTGCTATCTTCACCACGAGCAATTAATTCAATAAGCTCTATGACTTCCATACTTCATACACCTGTTTGCGTTTTTCGAAGGCTTCTTGACCACCTTCCATTATTGAGACTATCTGCTGTTGAGTCTGCTTGTTATCAATGCTGCCTGATTCTAGGCCTGTTTTTTGATCTTCATAGTGACAACAAATTACCTGCTCAGCATCACCAAGTACTGGGATGTTTGCGTTGTGAGTTGCAAATATAAACTGGGTCGACGGTTTAAGCTGAACCAGCATTTTTATTACATCATCATAAATCGTTTGATTATCTAAATCATCTTCTGGCTGATCGATGATAACAACATCATTATCTTGTTGACTCAACACAAAAAGCATCAAAGCGGACGCTCTCTGCCCTAAGGAATGATGCCTTAATGCTTTGCCATGGTATTCGATCTCAAACTGGTTAGGCACTTGCCAAATTAAAAAATCTTCAATATTTCGTTGAAAATACTCATTGAACACTTCATAACTAGAAACCTCTTTCCTAACCTCATCCCAAGCGTCTCTCATTGTACAAAAATCGCCGAACTTCCCTACAAGCCCCTGAAGAGTAGTTGAGCGCAAACCACTTCCTCTATAAGCATCCTGCATAACCTTTAAAGTAGCCTCTGCATCTGTTTTATAGGTCGCCAATATTTTTAGTGGCGATTCCTTTTGGTTGATTCGCTCAATACACTTTTCGATCTGATTAAACTCTTCGATTCTTAACTGTTCTAGTTGAGCTAGTTCAGAACTCAACTCGCCTCTAAGTTTCTGATGCTTACTCTCACTCAAATCTAACGCTTTTAATACCTTGCTTGCCTGCTCTATCTGCGATTTTATCTTTCTGAAGTTCTCGATCTTTAATGATTGAACACCTTTTTCTCGAAGTTCGGCAGAGAGCTTACGCTCCATCTCGGCAAATGCCTCTTTATTTGCGTTTTTTGCCTCAACAAAACTTTGCAACTTACTTTCTAGCTGCACGATAAGCTCAGGAGCCCCTGCAACCATTTTTGCCATTAAGTCAAGCTGCTCTAATACTGGTTGGTATAGCTTGCGATACTCTTCAAAGAAAACCTCATTTTCTTTAGATTGGTAGTGAGTTATTAGTTGGAGAACACCTTTCTGTTCATCAACGAAGTCTTGAAGATCTGAATAAAAACTCCTGGCAGTATCGGTTGCATCCTTGAGTTTTCTCTCATCTCGATCAAACTCAATCTGCTTCTGGAGTTTTTCCTCAATACCGTTGTCTTGATAGATTTTTAAGCTGAACTCAGCATCCTGCTTTTTCTGAGTCCACTCTTGTTTAGTTTGCTTGTCACTCGACAGTTTTTTAATTTTGCCAATAATATCTAGGACTGCTTGTTTCTTGTCTGCAATTTTCTGGCGGATGGGCTCAAGTGAATCGCCCACTAGTTTTTCTATTAAATCCTTTTCAAACCCTTCGCCGCTGCTTGATAAATCCTTTTGACCAAAATAAATAGGGTTGTGTAATACAGTTTCACGAATGGACACACCAGGCTGGATAACGCCATCAACTAGCACATCAGGAGCTTGATTGTTGATTCTCTTAATCTGGTACGGCTGCCCATGTCGATCTACCGCGTTGATACATACCGCACCGCCATTATTCAATAAATGATGTACCAGCCCTTGCTTATATTCCTTATCCATAGACTTAGTGCCTAGTGGAATGTTTAAGGCGTATCGAATTGCTTCTAGCAGTGAAGATTTGCCACTCCCTCGAATGCCAATTAATGTATTCAGCTCTGGAGAAAGAGTGACTATTTGACCGCCAAGTGAACCTTCACCTTCAAAATGAATACTTTCAATATGTGAATGCTCTATCTTTTTCGGCTTGTCACTCACACGACATTGATGGTTAATCAGGGCAAATTTCACAGCATCAAATACAAAGTCGCCAACTTTGAGGTAGCTTGCTTTCCCTTTACCTATTTGTTCGATACTTTTGGGATCACTCCCTTCAACTTCTGCAACCAAGTACCCGTCCATTACAGAGGCAAGCTTGATTCGTTTGTCATGGGTCGATACTTTTTGGAACCCCAAAGCTCGCTTTCTAAATGTTTCACTGGCAAATAAATCACCAATCGGGCCAGGTTTTAGTGCTCCCCATAAGCCATTATCCGCTTCAACATGAGCAAAGATTAAAAAGTAGTCTTTTTCAAACTTATCGAGCTCACGTATCGTTTCCTTTAAATCATGATTTGAACGTGCATTCTCTTGCTCAAAATTAGCTTGCCCTGCAAAGGTGACATTTAGAAAGCTCTGTATATAGTTTTCATTTTCTTTATTGATAATCCATTCATCAGAAAAGATAACTAAAGTATGAATACCTGCCTGCCCATCCTTGACTGATAGCTCTACTCCCGGAAGTAGTCCAATCTCTTTCTTGCGTGCCTTTTTACGAATTTGTTTAAATTCATCAAGTGAAAATTTATTGTGATTGCTAATCACACCAAGGCCTATACCCGCTTGTTCGAGCCCAGCAATATAACTATTGATATAATCATTCTCACTGCCCGAATATTTGAATTCTTTATCTGCGCGGGTATGTAAGTGGAAATCAGCTCGAACCCACTCACTCCCATGACTAAATCGCGAATGTACATTGCTCATCAATAATGCTCCTCAATATAACCATACGCCTTGGCGAACAGTTCTTTGTCTTTTCCTAAACCAAACTGAGCAAGTGTCAGTAGCAGTGCCTTTTGAATCTCTCTTGGGCCACTGTTCGAGCTCTGCCAACCTTTAAAGCGTTTGGCTTTTACAATCTTGTCTATCTGCTCTACAACATCGCCGATTAGCTTAGGCGTACTTTCTGGGCGAGTTTCTAAAAACAGCTTGGTTAGTGCTTGTTTGTTATCTTCTTGGGTTACTGGAGAATCGCCCGTTTCACGTTCGGCTTGAACTGTATCTTTAGCCGTATCAAGTAGTCCTTTAAGCCAGTCTATTGCTTTGATTACGCCAGCTTCATAATCTTGGCGTAGTTTTTCTAAGCGCTCGCCGAGAGCGATAAACTTAGGATTACCGCTGCCACGTAGGCGGCCCATTAGATCGATTTCTAACTGGCTTGCGCGCTTCTCTTGCTCTTTCTCAGTCAAGGTGAAGATTGCGTGCTCATCCATCACCAACTCATCAATATCATCGCGAATACGATTGATGTCAGTATGTTCGTGAATCATCTTAATGGTTTCTGGGCCTAGCGCTGCCCAAACAAGAGAGCCTGTCTGCCCTACCGGACGAACTGATTCATAGATTTGTACCAACCACTTATAATCGGCTCTGTAAGGCGTAAGGAAAGCATCTGGGTTAATTGCAGACCATAACTTAGCTAATACGCCGAAAGAGGCTGCAAACTCATCACGCTTTTCGTTAGTCGGTAAGCAAGCTTGCGCTGCCATAATTCCTTCAAAGCCGTCGATGGTTCTGTCGACGTTAGGGAAGAAGCTTAAACACTTATCTAGCTGAGCTGGCAGGAGCTCCTTAAAGGCCTCAATGCCTTCTACAACACCATCGATTTCTTCAGGATCGTAAGCAAGTGCGGTACGCAAGTTCTCAAATACGCCAAGGTAATCAATGATGAGGCCCATTTGCTTACTAACGTTGTCCGTCTCGTACAAACGGTTAGTACGACACATTGCCTGCAACAAAGTATGGTCACGTAATGGCTTATCTAAGTACATGCAGTAACAGATAGGCGCATCGAATCCGGTTAACAGTTTTGCGGTAACAATCAGCAATTGAAGTGGTTGTTTAGGATCTTTGTAATCTTCAATCAGGCTCTTCTGCTTTTGGTCATTACCATCAATCTCTTGCCAACGTTCAAAGTCGGACTCTTTGATAGGCAGCTCAAGGTCTTGCTTCCATTTACGCCAGTCCTTGTTAACCTTGCCTTTCTTACTTGCGTCTTCATCTTTGATCGGTGCTTGATCGACGTTCATGACTACTTCAACCGCATCAAAGCCTAGTTTCTTACCGAGTAAATAATACATCTGAACACAAGCGTCTCGGTCATAGACCACAACCATGCCTTTCATCTGCTTTGGCTTTACATGGCTTACAAAGTGATTGGCAATATCTTCACTTACCGCAGCCATCCGTTTTGGCGCCTTCAGCATAATCGCTAGGCGGCCAGCACGTTTAGACAATGCCATTTTCTCATCATCATCCAGATCGTTGTCTTTGACCATTTGCTCAAAGGCTTCATCGATAGCGGCACGATCTACACGAAGCTCAGCCAAACGAGGCTCAAACTTCACTGCATTGGTCGCTTTATCTCGTATGGATTGCTTATAGCTGTAGCGGTTCATATAGCGCCCTTCATCCTCTTCGGCGCCAAAGAGTTTGAAGGTATTGCGATCGATACCAGAAATCGGCGTACCTGTTAAACCATAGAAGTGAGCATGAGGCAGCGCCCAGCGCATTTTATCGCCGAGGGAGCCCTCTTGAGTACGGTGCGCTTCATCCACCAGCACAATAATGTTGTCACGACTGTTCAGACCGTTTTCATTGCTCTCATCGATTTCGACATCTTTAAACTTGAAGACGGTGGTGATCAAAATACCGCGACTATCTTGTTCTATGTGCTCACCAAGCTTTTTACAGCTTTGCACTTTGATGAGGTTTTTAACATCCGCTCCACCAAAGGTTTCATTGATTTGGCTATCGAGATCTCGACGGTCTACCACAATCAAGACGGTTGGATTTTTCAATTTATTATCAGCCCGGAGCATACGAGCGGCATAAAGCATAAGCAAAGACTTACCTGAGCCTTGGAAGTGCCAGATAAGCCCTTTTTTCGGGTAGCCTTTTTTTACACGTTCTACAATTTGTTTTGCAGCTTCAAATTGCGGATAACGAGGCAGAATTTTAATGCGTTTAGGTGGGGTGTCTTTGCCTGTTTTAACAGTAGAGAACAGCGCGAAAGACTCAAGCATTTGCAGCAAGGTTTCTGGGTTTAACAAACCTTCACAGCTATCAAGTACGGTAGCTAAGCTAGCTGGAATCTCATCTCGCTGATCGGTTTTATGCCATGGCCCCCAATCTTTCACTCGGGCATTAATAGCACCATAAGCAAAGGTGCGTCCCTCAGAAGCAAAGCACAGAAGGTTTGGCACGAAGAACGGCTCAACATTTTCCCAATAGTACTTTTGGCCACCCATAAAATCAGCAGCACCATCTTGCCAGGTGACACTTGGACGAGTAGCAGATTTTACTTCTCCCACCACCAGCGGGATACCATTCACATAAAGAACGATATCGAAAAACACTTCTGTCGCGGCAATGAAATGAACCTGCTGAGAAACAACAAAATGGTTGTTTTCAGGAGTATCAAAGTCAATCAGCTTAATAGTGATATGGTCACCATTTTCACCAAACGGCAGACTTTTCTCTGCCATCAACCACTCATGAAAGTTCTCGTTGGCTTTAACTAAGCCCGTATGCTTAGCTTCCAACATCGAGCCACGAAGTTTGTAGATCACCTCATCGGCATAGTCGGGATTGTTTCCAATATCAGGGTTTAACGAACAAAGCGCCTCTTTAAGCCAGGTATCGACGAAGATATCGTGTGTTTGTTTGGGTAAGCTTTCACCATGGCAGTAATTCCACTTAACTCCGCTCAAGCCTCTTAAACGGTCAATGATTCCATTTTCTGTGACGGTTTGTTCGTTAAACATCTATCCTCCTATCATCTCTTGTGATAGTGATTTGACCAATATTGTTGTTGTCTCTCTCTTGCTATTAAGCTTTTCAATTGAAAGTTCAACTTCATTAATAATCTTGAGTATTTCCTTTTGTTCATCTATTGATGGAAGAGGTACTTTTAGTTTTTTAATGTTTTCTGCATTTATATTTACATTTGAGCCTTGCTGCGCTATGCCTCTTAGTTGTCTAGCACACAAGATTGACTCATAAAAATAACCAAAATAACTAGTCAGTATTTTTTCTTCGTTGAATCGAAAGCGGATCACATAAGACGCAAAAATAGCTTCTTCTTCAGAATCATAAATACCATATCGACCAATAGTTCCGCTTCTAGCAAATAAGAAATCGCCTTTCTCGACTTTAAATTGCTCGACCGTCTTAGCATCCACTTTCAACCTTGGCATCTCATCAAAAATAACCCTAGGATTATCAAGGTCAGAAATTCGAACTAAATAACACCCTTCAGCAGCATACTTTTCTGTTGTGTAAAAGCCCTGTTTATGTTCCAAGGTTAAATCACCAACAGTTACAAGTTGCCAGTTTTCGGGGTAACTACCAAACTTGGAATCGATGAAATTTTTATTGCCAATACCTTTTAATAGAAAGTTAGCTAATACACTTTGCTTGAGGTTATAGGCGGATTCAAGTGCAAGCTCTATGTGCTCTAAATCATTGGCTATGCCTCTTAACACCTCAACTGTAGCTCCTTGTTTTTCAAGGTTTGGGATCATGAACTCCTGATTCGCTAACACTTTCCATTTTATTGTCGGTGATAAAGAGCCTTCAGAAATTTCAACAGCACGATTCATGAACTCGTCAGACTGCATAAAGAATGGTAAAAAGTCTGGGACTATCTTATCTGTATTAGCTTCCAATACCATGGCATGGGCAGAACAAATACAGTCAAAACCAGCAATAGCTACCTTACGCTGATAAGCTCGACGCTTACCAAAGATTATCTGACCTTTTTTAACGAGTAGCTTTTGTCCCTTAACATCGCCAGGGACACCGTGACGATTAATTTTCAAACTACCTGGGTCTAGATGCTCTAGGCCAATATAAATACTTAAGTCGGTTTCGCTAGGTTCGACGCGCTTAGATATTTGCTTAGCAATCTCGCCAAACTTAACCATCTGCCAGCCATCCGGAATATTTTGGTATTTCATCTACTGCTCCACCTTGCTTTCAACGGTATACCCAAGCTCTGCAAGGCTCTGGAATAACTTGTTAGTCTGTTGTCTCAATTGCACACGGCTGATTTTCCATGCCTCAATAGCATGTTCGGTATCATGTACTTCCCCGCTAACCTTAGCTTTGACGTAAAGTGGAATAGATAAGTTATGTTGGTTTTCACTGATAGTGTCTAAATCAACCAACGCAGTAATGTCACTTTGGTTATCTGGTTTGAAATAAGCTTCGCAGAGCACATCTAAATCATCATCAGATAAGCGGCTGTGAGCACGCTCGCGGGTTACATGTTCTACACCATTGATAAAGAGAATCTTGTTTTTGCGCTCAGCTGGCTTATTGCAGTTAAGCACCACTACGCACGATTCCATCGGCGAGTTGTAGAACAAGTTTGGACCGAGGCCGATTACTGCTTCAATGATGTCAGATTCAATCACCTGTTTACGGATCGCTTGCTCTGAGTCACGGAACAGCACCCCATGAGGCCAAAGCATGGCCGCGCGGCCAGTATCAGGCTTTAAGCTTTTAATGATATGGGTATAGAAACCGTAATCTGCACAACCTTGTGGTGGCACGCCGTACATATTGCGCCCATACGGGTCAGCCGCGAACTTTTCACGGTTCCATTTTTTAATGGAATACGGTGGGTTAGCGAAAATAACATCAAACTGTTTAAGCTGATCATTCTCAATAAACTTAGGGTCGCCTAAGGTATCACCACGCATAACATCGAACTCTTCAATGTCATGTAAGAACATGTTCATACGTGCAATGGCAGAAGTTAGCAGGTTTACTTCTTGGCCATACAAATGAACACCGCGCCACTCTTCACCTTGAGAGCGTAAATCCATCACAGCATTCAGCAGCATACCACCCGTACCACAGGTTGGATCATACGCACTCTCGCCAGGCTTGAGCTTCATGATACGAGTCATCAAATGCACGACTGTCCGGTTGGTATAAAACTCGGCAGCAGTATGCCCTGAATCATCCGCAAACTTTTTGATCAGGTACTCGTAAGCTTCCCCCAAGTCATCTTGAGCAACAGACTTAATACCTAGCGGGATTTTGCTGAAATGCTGAATAAGATCTGATAGCAAATGGTCTGGTAAGCGCTCTTTGTTGGTCCACTGCGCATCACCAAATACACCGTGCAGTCGTTCATTCTTTGCTTCAATCAAACGCAAAGCATTTTGAATCGCTTCACCAATGTCTTTGCTAGTGTTGCGAACTTTCTCCCAGCTTGCTTCTTCTGGAATATCGAAACGGTGGTACATCGGCATAGCCGCATATTCAGCATCACCTTCGTGCAGCTCTAGCGCTTCGTTATACTCTTCTAGATATACATCCGATAGACGCTTAAAGAACAGCAGTGGGAATACGTACTGCTTGTAATCAGACGCATCAATTTGGCCACGCAGGAACTCTGCAGCGCCCCAAAGTAAGTCTTCTAGTTTGTTCTTGTTCATTATGTGCGATATTCCAAGTATTCAAGCCCTTCAAGCCAGAAATTGATGTATTTGTCCTTGCAGAAAGGTCCAGTTTCACTAGCAATAAAAACTAGCCTTGGCTTTTTATCCAATAACCCATTTAGCTTTTTCTCTTGAAATAGTCGGTAAGATGTCTCTTCTATCAAACTATTAGGAATGAAAAATGAAGGGCGTACAACATTTTCGTCATGCTCTAGCCTATTAGCAAAAACGACTGAATAACCAGCTTCATGCTTATTGAACCATGCTTTGCCAAAGTAGATTCTGAACTCATCAGCAAAGCTTTCTATCTTTTGCCCATCAATTTCAACGAACAACTCTTGAATTGGCATAGTACCAATTTCAGGTAATTGCACTAAGATGTTTTCATCGTTCAAAAATGAATCAACCATGGATGAAAGTACTTTCGAAGCTTGTTTTTTCCTTTTGCTCTCTTCTCCATCACTTTCACGTATCGGTCGCCCTTTAGTGATAAACTCATCTTCCGGCATGTCGTCTTTTTCAACAGGTCTCTTCGTGCTGTGAGGACGCAAGTTCAACCTAACTGCATTTGAAATATATTCATCAGTATCAGAATAATCGGAATATTTAGATTTCTTTCTCTTAACCCCAGAAAGATCTTTTCCTATCAAACATCGTTCGGAATGCACCTCAACGACTTTGTAGTAAGGCTCTACTTTTCTTTTTTCTTTTGGTCTATCCAAATTGGCGCATGTTACCGCTGCATGGCAATTGTCATCAGGACATTCAAATGCGAACTTGGATGTAATTTTACCTTCACGATATTTAAGATCTGCTTCTACAGGAGAAATGTTTCGTTTCAGCTCAATTGAATAGGATTTTTCTAACTTCATATTTCAAAACCTTCCTTGTTCAACAAAGCTTCGAGCTCCTGTTCAGCCATTTCTAAGGCTGCTAATTTTTGCTGGAAATCTTTCAATGCTTCTTCAACCGTAATGGTTTCTTCTTCTAGCGGCTTTTGTACATAACGAGCGATGTTCAAGTTGAAATCGTTCTCTTCAATCTCGCTATGTGGCACCCAACGTGCGACACCTTCAATATCGTCTGCTTTCGGGCCTTTGGTACGCATCTTCTGATAGATGTCATAGATCTCATCAGCTTGAGGCTCTGACAAGGTGTTTTGCGCTCGGCCTTTAGTAAAGATATCTTCCGCATTCACAATCAGCACATGGTCTTTATGCTCTTCAGGTCTTGCTTTACGCAATACGAGAATACAAGCAGGAATGCCAGTGCCGTAGAACAAGTTTGAAGCCACGCCGATTACCGCTACGATGCGGTTCTCTTTTAATAGCTTGGTTCTAATTTTACCTTCGGCACCACCACGGAAAAGCACACCATGTGGCAGCACTACCGCCATGCGTCCTTCATCGTTTAATGAAGCAAACATATGCTGCACCCAGGCAAAATCACCATTGGTTTTTGGAGCTAAACCAAAGCTTGCTCGGCCATATGGATCACTTGTCCAATAGTCATAACCCCACTCTTTTAAGCTAAATGGTGGATTTGCGATTACGCAGTCAAAGTTTTCTAGTTGGTCATTTTTCAGAAACTTAGGATCACGAAGTGTATCACCACGAACAATTTCAAAATCTTCTTGCCCGTGTAGGAACAAGTTCATTCGAGCAATGGCTTCGGTAGTCAGGTTCTTCTCTTGACCTTTGATTTTAAGGAGACGTGGGTCACCACCGTTCTCTTTAACATGGTGAATGGTTTCAAGCAGCATACCGCCTGTACCACAAGCTGGGTCATAAACACTTTCATTAGCTTGTGGGTCTAGAATATTAACCATAAGACGAACAATAGTACGCGGTGTATAGAACTCACCTGCTTTCTTGTTTGCTTTATCAGCAAAGCGCTTGATGAGGTATTCGTAAGCACGGCCCATATCATCATTACGCACACTCGATACGCCAAGGTTAACCTTGTTGAAATGGTTGAGTAGTGTCGATAGCAGTTCGTCTGATAGACGCTCTTTGTTGGTCCAGCTCGCATCACCAAAAATGCCATGCAGCTGTGGGTTTTCTAGCTCAATGCCACGGAATGAATCTTTTAGGGCTTGGCCAATATCCTTGGTTTCTGCAAACACATCTTTCCAATGACAGTTAGCTGGAATTTGAATGCGGTGAAACATATCGCCTTTCGCAAGCTCTTCATCACCCACTTGCTCCAACGCTTCTTCGAATTCTTCATCGTAAACATCACAGATACGCTTAAAGAATAGGATTGGGAATATGTAGGTTTTGTAATCCGAAGCGTCGATTGGGCCCGTGATTATATGGGCCGCATGCCAAAGGTGCGCTTCTAAGTCTTTGAGATTTATTAATGTCATTGCTTGCTCTTATTCTCTTCTATCCACGCTTCAAGGTCTTCACGTTTGAAGCGCCAAGAACCGCCGACTTTGAAACCAGGAAGCTTTCCTTCGCTTGCTAATCTATAGGCTGTTTTTTCGGCCAACTTTAGGTAAGCAGCCACCTCTTTCAAGGTTAAAATTTGGTCTACCATTCAGAGTGTTATCTCATGTTGGTTTTATTCATCAGAATTAATGGTGAGAGAATATGGGAAAATTGGGGAATCAGCAATGTGAGATAACTCAATACAAGACTAAGTGCATAGAAAAAATACAAATGCCACCAGCTTTCGCTGGTGGGGCTTGCTTAGATATCTTTCATACCATTTTAAGCCAATAAACATCACTTTCCGTTTGCAGACTCAAAGTAAACGTTTAAATTTGATTCAATATCTTGAATCGCACTATTTACCAACTCTAAAGTATCCCGCCCCTTAGCTCTAGTTGTCCCCATTCGAGATAACAAAACATCACTAGCCAAGTTGTCGACATATCGCCAATATGGCAGATCTCTTAGTTCATCTTCTCTATCAACGCACAGCCTCCCCATACAAGAATCCGTAGTTGTTGACGAATGAATACTATGACATAACCTAACTAGTTTCTTATCTTGCGTTCCGACCCAAAATTCTATCTTAGGAGCACCAGGGAGATCATTTGCTCTAGCCCCATTGTCTTCTACCCAGCAGGGAATCTTTAATAGCATCGAATCTATTGCTCGATCAAAAGCCAAGTATCTACATCTTTCAAGATCGGTACCTGACTTTCCAAAATTATCCTTTATTTTTTTGTATCGTTCTTGAACACTCGAAGGTGTTAAATGCAATGAACGATTCGGCTCCCACAAAAGATACTTCATTATTTCTAATTCAAATGCACTAATTAGGTCCAAGTAGTGGACCACGCCATAGAGATACATTTCGAACTTCTGTTCAGGTGTAAGATCGAAATGACATCTATAGATCTGTTGATAATGCAAAAAACACACATAAGAAATACCATACACACGACGAGCATCATCCGGAAGGTCGTTGAAGTTAACTCGTTTTTCCTTAGAAACTCTATCGAGTGGTTCATATGTTGCCTCTGAATCATCAACATGTCCTGGCCAAAACTCATTACAAAATCGTTCATAAGCCTTATAAGCTTGAGTAATTTTAATTCCCGGCATTTCATCAAGGCCATTTGCACTTAAGCAAACTGTTGGTACGTTTAACAACTCCACCAAAGGCGCCAATCCAAACTTCTCAACATCTTCGATCGTGGCGCTTCTACCCTGACTATCAACTTCATCGAACATATACTCCATATGCTGTATAGAACAATTATCCAGCATAATTTGAACTACTTTATTCTCTGAATTCCATTTCTGTACTGCATATTGAGCTGTCAGTTGAAGAGGAGGTAACCACGAAGAACGAGTAGGACGAATAAAGTCTATCGTTGGAAATTTATATTTATTTTGCAAACCACTCTCCTATGAATGAATTCTAGTGAATACTCCACATTGCTCAGCGTTGTTAAGTATTGTGTCAGCTTTAAGGCAGTTAGATTTATACACAAATTATTCATACCTTGCTTTCGTCGTAATTTTGCTCTGACAGATACTTCCTTAGTTCAACTGCTTTCTCTGCAGAAACTAGTTGACCGAAGAGAAACCCACCTTGTTCAAGCCAGTCCCAAAACAACAGCAACTTACCTAGCCTAATTTTATCGACCCTCGCATAAGCTCTTTCAAAAGCAGCTGAGTAGTACTCATTTACTTGGTTAGCCAACCTACCTACAAATTTGTTCAAAGCCTCTTCAACCCAATCTTGTTCATGTCCTATAAGCTCTGATGGTTCTTCAATACACAAGAGATCTCCCGCTTGAAGAAAAGTCTCAAGATAACTATATTCCGGGTCCCAGTTCCCCATCAATGCCTTCCAGTTTTTGTTCAGGAACTGCACTTTTGTTCTGCGTTTAATCTCATTTAGTTTTTCTTCTAGTTCTTGAGTCTCTTGAGATGATTTGTTAACAGAATATGCTGAAATCTGATTCGACATCTCGATTGCCAATGGACTTTGAACTTCGAACAGTTGTATTCGCTTTTCAAGTGGGTAGCTGAGAAGATCATTAGTGATGCGCCAGATGGCCGCTGGTTTAGGTAGATCTTTGGCAAGTGATGTTGTTTGAGCACCAATTTTTTCTAAAAGAATGTTCAAATAACGCCGCCAGATGGGAGAAGACAAATCGCTAGATATGACATTCCAATAATCACTCATAACATCTGCTAGGTGGTATCTGAGATCCGTTAACTCTTGAACTGTTACACCTTGATTAAGCACTCTTCGGACATAAACTATTTGATGGCGTAATCCTCTAAGCTCCTTGGCATGAGCTATTCGCTCGGCTTTCCTTTGTCGCTCTTCAAGCCTCACCTTTTCTCGCTTGATGGTTTGATGGACAACTTCAAGCAACAAATCTCGTTCATCACATCCTAGCAATACATAATCAAAACATTCGGTTATCTCACCTGATAGGTGAGTAAGTGTTGGCAGTGCAAGTTCACCTTGCTCACCACGCAAAGCAATTTGTTCAAGAAGTTGCTTAATTCGTTTTACTGCCTGTTGAGACTCTCGTTGAGCCTTTTCCTCTATAGCAGCTGACAGTTCTTGTTGCTTTCCATGCAAAGCAGCTTTTGTATTGATTGCGTATGGTAGCCGTTCTGGAGACAATATTAAGTCACTCAATACCACCATTTGACACCCATAGCTCATCTCTAAGAAAAGCTCTGTTGATTTAAAATCAAACTCGGGGAAATGTGCCTCGAAGTAGAACTCTCCACTCTCTTGGCTTTTATCTAACGCTTCTTGAGAGAAAACAAAGGCATTACATTGGATGTCTTTCACTTTGCTCTCAAACTCCGAAAAACTTTCAGGGTGAGCCTCTAAGGCGGTACCGTACATGATGTAATAGAAAATAGAATCGCTTCGACCTTCACTAAACAACCAAATCAGGTTGATCTCTTCCCCTAAGAAGAACTGCTCGCGAGCATGGATTATTTCTGGGTCCCACCAACCTTGAATCAACTCTATCGCGAATCGATTACCATTGGTGTCTTCAAAGTAAATATCCGGCTTGCGCCATTTTTTGGAAGTGCCTTTTTCTGCAAAAACAAACTTTTCTACTTGGATAGAATCACGCTTTATCTGATCTGATTCCCTCAATATACCGGCAATAAAGTGCTTTGTGCGAAAGTGCCATTGAGTTTCATGCATTTCAGCTTCAGTAAATGCAAAATCACCATGGTAGTCACTGTGAAATGGACAATCTACCTCATCCAACTCCGGAATATGCTTATGATAGAAAGCTGCTCTACTAGCCGCACTTCGTGCTCGATACCTTACAGGGAGCCCACAATAACCACATTGAATAAAGTCTTCACCTTCCGCGCTATGAACTACAATTTTCTTCTTTATAGATGCTGTACGAGCTTCATCAGGTGTTGAACCATAAAGCCCCAGATAATCACTGGCTAATATTGGACCTTCGATGCCTTTAATCGCAAGTTCCCATAAACCATTTTTGTTATCGCTGTTAATGTAATTCATAAAGGCTACCCGCAAGTGCGTTACGCTGTTCTGGTTACTTTCTTGACGATTTTCAGTCCCAACAATATTATGACGCCAATGACGACAGGTAAATACTGATTACATACACACGTCGCATAACTAGACAGGAGTTAGATGATGAACAAATGGCCAATCCGCTGGGATCTACTGTTCCGCTACAGAATGATAGAAGTCATCGCACTATGGGAAGGACGGTTAACAACCAATCACCTGATTAAGAGCTTTGGTATTGGCAGACAGCAAGCATCGAAAGACATCAACACCTATCTAGCCGATATCGCTCCAGGAAACCTTGTTTATGATCAACAGCTGAAAGGCTACAAGCCCAGTGATAGCTTTAGCCCACAAGTAACAAAGGGTCATGCTGACGAATATTTGCACATTCTTTCAAGAAGTGAAGATATTACCATCACATTTAAAGAACTCGATATGGGGTTTGAGAGTGTCTCGATGATTCGCCCTGTAACTCGCAATATATCACCACAAGTATTACGTCCTTTAGTACAGGCGATACGAGAGAAAAAACGTGTCGATATAAGCTACACATCACTCAAAGACGGTATTGAAGTTGAACGGATTATCTCTCCACATACCCTCGTTTGCACCCCTCTACGCTGGCATGTTCGGGCTTATTGTGAACATGCGAATGATTATCGTGATTTTGTGCTCAGTCGCATAAGAGGCATTCCATGCCTTGAGGCCAAAAGAGTAAAAGCAAGAGAGCATGACGAGTTATGGAATACTCCCCTCACAGTTGATTTAGTGCCTGACCCACGGCTCACAAAAGCTCAGGCCAATATCGTTGAACATGACTACGGTATGGAAAAAGGTAGACTCACAATACCAACCAATGCTGCGTTGGTTCGCTATGTTCTCGATGCCTATAATATCGATATTAATGTATTGGATTCGAACCCTAAAGGTCAGCAGATTATTGTGAGGAACTTTGAGGAGCTTAAACAGTATTTATACTTCTAACTTGAAAGAGATGAAACACATTGATGATATGTACCAATTCAGATTAGATATCGCGATTATCCATTTTTCAAATCGGTACCTGCGAGATTATATCTAGGCTAGATTCCATTGTAAGGACACATACCTTAGAACCCGTCAACGAGAAGGGGATGAAGCATTACCCCGTTTGTTGATAATGGGCCGTGGGTGTATTGGGCAAATAAAAAGACGTCCGTGGACGTCTTTTAAATTGAAAGCGGGCGTTGAGTGAGGAGCCTTGCTGTGTGGCATCACAAAGGGATGTCAAAGGACAACAGCACCTCTCCCGTAGTCATAACGGGAAGTGAGAATCCTGCACTAATACCCGAGTCTCGGTGAGTGAATCTGGTGCCAATACTGGCATATTGAGGAGAAAATTGTTGCGCAGAAGACATTTTACTCCATGTGCTGATGGTCAGATCTTGGTTAAACTGAGCGGTATACTCTAGCGCAAATTGAAGTTGCTTGGTGCGTATCGTCTTGCTTTGTGAGTACTCATATTCAAGATGAGAGATGAAAGACTGCCACTCCAGACTCATTTTCATCAGTGTTACCAATGCATCGTAGTCTTGGTGTGTGCCGCTTAAGAGCCCTTTTTGGTATTTCACCCCGAAAACGCTGTCTAAAAGGAAATCTTGATATTCAAGGCTGTATTTTGCATCACTACCAATACGAAGCAAGCTGTTACGAAACGAGCTTTCATCGTAAAAAGCATTACTTGAATCTGAATAAGCCTCTAGTGTTTTGTGTGTATAGAGCCAATCTGAGGTCACAAATAACGCCAACGGGATACGCTCAGCATTAAACATCTCTTGCTGTATTTGAGCAGAAGCTAACCATGTACTCGCGTCGGTCTTACCTTTCGCTGAACTGGATAGTGACTCAAGCTCAATGCGACTTTGTTGGTTGCCAACCGCAAACTCAATAAACAGAGTGTCATCAACCCAGGCTTGAAAATATGGCAAAGCGGAAAAACCGGTTTCACTCGATTTGGCGGTATTTTCAGCCGACAATTTAGTTTCAAACACGCCCAAAGCGATCCCTGATACAGAGGTTGAGGTGACGGGTGCGTCCATGCCAAAGACTAAGTACTTAGTCTCTGCGTCATACCCAGCCACAGAGCCGACACGCTCCTTCACCGTCTGTTGCGCCGTGAAACTAGACCAAATACGAACACCACTATCAGACGTTCGATTAGCTATATTGAAACTACTTGATGAAAGATTGGATTGACTCTTAATCGGTTCAGTCGAAGGCAACACGGCCAACAAAAGGTTGGCTTGTTGCGTCGCGTTAGTTGCGATGTGTTGCTGAACAACCTCATGAGCGCGAGGAGTGTCCTGAACGCTATCACGATCAGGATCGATAGCTGGAGGTTCAACCGGATCAGTACTTTTTAACGTGACCTGAAGAATGGTTTCTTTTTGTATATTGTAGTCAGAAAGGGTTCTGCCATCTTCAAGCACAAGACCAGAAAACATCAAACTCTGGCTATCAATCGCTATGCCTTCTTTATCTTCAATTTTGGCTTTTACATTTTCAACACTATCGGACGCTTCAACATCCAAGGTGATCGTTTTTCCACTAGGCACTTTAACAAAAATCTGCATAGCAAATGCAGGAAGGGGCGCGAGTAGACAAAGCATTGAAACAACAACACTAATAGTTTTTTGCATTTTATGGATCTCAAATCATCAAGCGAGCGTTATAGCTCCGACCAGTTATAAGGTGCGAAGTATATAGAACTCTCGTCACTATTAACAATTCATTCAATAATTCGTATTGTGTGGGGTGTATCAGGATCAGAACAGTCGTGCTCGGTAGGTAACGGAACAGCCGCTGCACTCTAGTTCGCAAAGGTGCACGCAAGTCAATCAATTGGGGCTTATTACGTTTGGTATTTCAATAGTTTGATCTAGGTTGTATTGATATTGCTTATTTTTGGCTAGTTTTATCATTAGGGTAGCGAGTCAATGCCCACGATTCAGGTGGGATGCAAATCAAGGTGGTGCCAATGAATGACTGCATGCAACGGTCAACATACGTCAATCTGTCTGGCCGCAATTTAGAGTGTTTACTCACCTCCGAGCTGAATCGATTGGGATTGGATTATTTTGTGCTAATGATTATCGATGCCAGTCAAAATCCCATCTACCAATATGTTCATGGTTTTTCTATGCATCAAATGGCTATCTATCAGCAACACATCGACCATGATGCTTTTTTTCACCACTACATGAAGATTGGATTGATGGGTGACTTAACGTACATGCAACAGATGCTACCGGTTAAAACCATTCGCGACCCAATTTTTCAAGACATCTTGGTGCCCACACTCGACCTTCACCATTCTCATAGTGGATTGGTACGTCTAAACCATGGACACTACCTGATGCTAAGTAGCCATGGCGACGCGAGGTTAAGTCCGCGTGACCAATCTCAGTTGCAAAACGTTTGGCAGTTTCTAGGTTGTTGGGGCAACTTTTGGTTAGAGGAGCGCGAGATGGAGAACCGCTTTGCTCAATTAACCACACACACCTCTCCAGGATTGCCATTAGAACTGTTAACCAGCGCGGAGTTGGCAGTCCTCTACTTGCTGTCACAAGGCTACGATGGCAGCGAGGTCGCCAAAATACGTAATGTATCGAAAGAGACAGTGCGCAGCCAAATCAAACAAATCTTACACAAGACCGACTGTCGCCATCAAAATCAACTGCTGAGTCGTTATTTTTTTGAGCGTAAACCGGCACCAACTGAGCGATGGATAAGTCCCCCTTCACGTCTAGCGGAATTGATATAAATCAAGCCGAGCGCAGTTAAGAATCATTCATCCCCCAAATGGGTGATGAGCTTTAACTGACTGCTTTCTAAGCTGATTGTGACCCAATGAAGTGCGCAATTGCTAGGGAGGCAAAATGAGAGTCAACAAGGTCGCCTTGGCGCTAGGATTAACTGGTGCCCTGTTGTTAGTCGGGTGTGACAGTGGCGGAGATAACCCCTCTTCCACAGGCTCCACCACGGCAACACAATACTCAGTCAAAGCCATCGATGGTTACTTACGTAACGCGAAGGTATGGCTCGATATTAACCAAGACTTCCTGCTCGACGCAGAAAGTGAACCGAGCGCGATAACCGGTGAAGGTGGCGTGGCGTTGCTCGATGTCTCTGCGATCCCAGACTATCAAAAATATCAAATCGTGGTGCACGCTATTGCTGGTGAAACAATCGATGAAGACACCATCAATAACTCAAATCCTGGTGGTCAAGTGATGCAAGGCAGCATGGTACTTTCTGCGCCCGCCGGCGAAGCCAACATTACGCCACTGTCGTCGATGGTCAACCTAATCATGAACAAGAACCCGACGGCACTATCTGACCCCGAGCAATATCAGCAGCTCAAGCAACAAGCGGCTAATGAAGCAGCCAGTTTACTTGGGCTTGATCCTGACGCTCTATTTGATGACTACCTTGACCCCGCCACTCGCAACGAGAAATCGACATTTGCGGCACAAAACATCGTCAAATCCGAGCAGGTATTACCTTCTACCCCACAACAAATGGTCAATCTGGTTCAGGATGTACAAAGTGCGGGAAGCAACGCGAGTCAGACGGTTCCTGAACTCATGGTCGTTGAAGCGGTGAGCAACAAAATCAAACAGGTGTTAGATAACACCGAAGAGGACCAGCTCGCCAATACACCAGCGCCGGTCCAGCCTCCTAGTCAGGATAATCCCCCCTTGGATGATGATGGAGACGGGGTGCCAAACTCGCTCGATGCCTTTCCCAATGACGGAGATGAATGGTTGGATAGCGATGGTGATGGTGTGGGTAACAACCAAGATGCATTCGCTTTTAACCCCAATGAGACAAAAGACTTTGATTTGGATGGTGTAGGTGACAATGCTGATTTGGATGATGATAACGACGGCTATCCAGACGAACAAGACAGTGAAGCCAACAATCCCAATATCGCAGGTGACCACGACGGGGACGGTGTAGACAGTATTATCGATCTATTCCCCAACGATAGCGAAGAGTGGGCCGACAACGATGGTGACCAAGTAGGCGATAATGCCGACCTATTCGACGACGATCCAACCGAATGGGCAGACCAAGATAAGGATAACGTGGGTGATAACAGCGACGCCTACCCTGATGACAGCACCAAATCCGTCGCCGACACTTATCAAAGCAACGACGCACATCGAGCCGTACTTAACATCAATCATCGACAACCTATGTTGCTTAATGTTGCTGTTAGCAAACGAGTCGAGCAATTAAATGATGGCTCGCTGCGCACAACGCTCAACCACCTTTACACCGCAGATGACCACCAAGTCTATGGTCAAACCGAGAGTCGCGAATGGGCTTTGGCAGGAAACTTTACCCGAGTCCACGAATTTAGCTTTGACTTTAATCTCGATGGCAACGCACAGTTCGAGGGGCAACTGCTTGATATTGGCAGCCGCAGCCCTAGTGGTAACACTGAAACATTTTGGCGTTATGTCGACGAAAGCGATGCCAGCCCTGAAGGGGGAGTAAATGGCGATGGTCAACGTGAGTTTGACCGACTTGACTTCAGCTCACGTCAGCACCCCACTGAATTAACAGGCATCGATACTATTCAACACTTTAACGTAAATATTGCGACCAATAACAACCAGCAAGTCGTGACCACGACAATGAAGCAGTTTGTGGTAGCAGGATTCGACTTAAATAACGGTCAAACACAGCCACAAGATTATATCAGCCATAATCGTACCGTGATCGAGGACCTTATCGATATTGAAGTCGAAGATAAGCAAGATTGGGAGGCCGATGGTACCGTTAATACAGTTTTAAGTCTCACCAACAATCAGGATGGTAGCTACGAGTATGGGTATGCCCGTCCGATCTGGGATAATCCACAAGATGGTATTCATGAGGAGTACGCCGACTTTAACTACACTGCGAACAATTGGGACAACTTAACTAGCTATTGGTACGACTATCAGCTACTTACCCGATCTGATGGAAGTCAGCAGCATTTCGGCCAACGATTTGTGCTTGCTGATGACAACACCAAACGAGTGGATGGACAGTCGCCAGAAGGTTACCGCTTCCACTGGTGGCAAATGGACTCTGATGATGTTTCTGACACTGAACGCAATGAGTATGTCACTTGGGCACATCTGGCGCTAGATGACTACAACTTTACAGCTGCAAGTGACAACATAGGTCAAGCTTATCGCATTTACAGCCGCCAACAAGATGATATTTGGACAACCCTCTCTTTTGATGAATGGGGTAGCGCCGATGTCTCTCAACTTGCGGAAAGAATCGAAGCAGCTCGCTCTGGTGGAACATCGATGTACGACATAGATGGTTCAATCATTCCAGGCTTGAATCGTTATGCCGCCTCATTGCCCAACGAGACTTTCCAATACTTAGCAGACGGCTCCCCACGTCAGTGGTTTGCGGTTACTCAAGACCCACGCTTGACCGATGGTACGCCAACCGTGGTTCCTCTTACCTTAACCGACGATGGTGTTTTGCCCGACAGCTATGTTGTCAGCAACGGTCCGGATCTTATCTTAACCGCTCCGATTGACGGCAATAATATCCAACCAACACCGAGTGCTTACTATCGCCAACGCATAGATATGTATAACTTAAACATGGATCCACAACGCTTTAGCTGGACCAGTAACCTTGGTCAATTGTTTACCGATCAGCAGGTGGCAGAGCAGCGTTTAGAGCAAGTCCTAAATCCTAGCTATCGCCTTTGTGAATCGCAAAACTTACTGCTCCAAGGTGACGTTGATGAGTATAGTGACTATCTAGCAGCAGCGTATATCTGCGGTTACATCGGTATCGATAGCAGCTATTTAGAAGGGCTAACGTTGCACTATCAGGAGAGCGATACCTTTTGGCTTAGCTATAAGTTCCTCGCCAACGGCAGCGGCGATTATTATGAATCAGATGGTTACCGAGACACCTTTAGCTGGGCGATTGATGATAATGGTATAGTGTCGATTAATAACGGTGGTGACCAAGAGTATTTCGCCTACATCGCCCAACAAGGAGGGAAGTTTAGTTTACTTGGCTTCTTTAGGTGGCAAGACGATGGTGTAGAATTTAGTGAGATCAGTGGTATGGAACTGACCACCTACGAGCCGAATGTGTCCATGGCCAACAGTTGCTCTGTACAAAACTCCCCGTGGGATGAAGACAACGACAAACCAGTTGCGTATGGCACATTGCAAGATTACGATTCAGCCTTGGTCAGCTGTTATCAACAGATGGGTGATGGCAGTAAGCTCAACGCCGAGTTGCTTGCTGGTATAAACCCCAATGTTCGCGGCAACTGGCTCGTCGGTCATTATGCAGATAGCAATGGTCAACGGATCTTTGTTGAAGAGGAGCAAGTCTACTTTAAACCCAATGGAGAAGGTGCGTTTGTCGATGCACAAGATGGTGAGTTTGGTTTTACTTGGTACGTAGTAGATGGGCGCTTAACGATAGAAGTGACCCATCCAGACTACACTGGATCGTATGAACTTAACGAGCTAATTAATTCAGGCAGTAGCGACTTATCGTTCAAAACCTTCTGGTATGACACCACATGGCCCGATGTCAGCTCCGGACAAGGGGAAATCCTAGATCAAATTTATCGATTTGATGGTTATCGGTAGGCAATACCATAGAGGCTGCTTATATGCAGCCTCTTCGTTGGGTCGCTTGATCCCGCGCCATAAAAACGACTCACTAGAAAGTTGCAGCAAAAGTTGCAGGGACAGGCACCTTAAGTCTTAGCTCAACTCTTTGAATGGGAATCACATTTTCCGTTTTATCTCTAAGGAATACTCAATTATTTGTATAAGCTAACCTTACTTTTAAACCGGTTTTGTAGTCTGATGGGATTTTTGTTTTAGTCACTATTAATCATATGAAGAATCAGAAAGTCGCGTTTTATCTGCCCAATGGCAACAACTATCAAGCTGAGCTGCCACTTTGGTGTATAGCGAGAGAAGATCGAACAATTTCTAACAAGCCTTGGCTAGAAACTTCTTGGATTGGCACAGCGGGGTATAGGAGTGGGCTTGCTCTGTTTTGTTCAAAATTGGATGCTTATATTCAATGTATACGTATGAACGCAAATGGTGACGAAGCTTTAAAAGGAAAGTGGAAGGTTTATTCGTTCTCCGATCTCAATCGTTTAGAAATGTCGATCAATATGAAATTTAACTACGGGCATGACATGTTTGGTTTCTCCCTCATTTTTGGATTTGCCTCTTCTGCTGATGGAACGCTCCTTAGTCGTAACGGAATATTTGCGCCAGTGTCGTATCACTTAGACGTTTCTTTAGATACGCTCATTGAAATAGGGAAGGAAGAAACGATTACATTCCCTAGTTCGAATTTCAAGCTCATCAGCGAGCTATTTGATACCGAAGTTGGAGACTATCTGACTCTTGTCAGAGAAGTGAATAAGATGAATCATAAAACGATAAATGATCTCGCAATTCAACATTTCAAAAAAATCAATTTTCAATGCCCAGAGCACTCCCCCTCGATTCAAGAAGAGCGCTACGCTTCGTCGTGTTTCCTATTATTAGGCTGGAAAACCATTCAACATTAACCAAAGAGTATTGTTATGAAGTTTGTTACTAAAGGGACAGGAACCACAACAGGCGGTGTTGTACTCGAAGGTCATAATGATGTGATTGTTGAAGGGAAGCCAGCGACCTCTATTCATCAATACGGCTCTTGCGCCTCTGGGCGCAAAAGCTGTAAAGGTAAAGGGATTATTGTTCCTGTCGGCAATGGTAACAAAGTCTATCTTCCTAATGGGCAGCAAGCGGCATTAAGTGGATATCAGATTCTGTGTAATTGCCCAGATAACTTCATTCTTGAGTCAAATAGTTCGGTTAATGTGGGAGAAAATGTAAGTTTTGGTTCAAGTGTTTCGATGACGTCAGCACCTTCGAACCAAAGCCTTAATAGCCAGCAATTAAGCCCCTCAAATGCATCTACGGCTTCTCAAGCTGCTACTCCTCAGATAGACCCTAAAAATGCTTATTGGCCTCCTTATAATCCATTAGCGCCTGAAGGAAAGAAAGAGCTGAAAGTGATCTATGAGCAGCCAATTAAAGATTATGCTTGGCTATCTGTTGAAGAAGCTGAAGAGTTTGCCCAAAATCTCTATGAAGATTTAGGGGGCAAAAGTACGTTAGGTGATATAAAAAATTATGGTTTGGGTTTAGGTAAAGGTTCGTATGATGCATACATGGTTGCTAAAGGTTTAGGTGGATTAAAAGTCCAGTCCTATACAAAAACAATTAATGGTCAAGACTGGATCATTATCAAAAACTATCGCAAGCATCTGAAAACTCTTGAGCGTGGTCATAAGTGGAAAGCAAATAACTCAAGAATTATTAAGATGAGCTTAGGGCTAAATGATCTAAAAGGAGCAACTCGATACGTTCGCTTTAATGTCGGTTTAGAGTTTGCTGTTTCAATTGGTATTAATGCCCTTGACTATGCATTACGAGATGAAGCTACCATGGCAGAGTTTGTTGGTAACTCTTCTGTCGATATGGTTAAAGGCTTTATTTCATTGGGAGGTGCAGCATTGCTTACGGCAGCCTTTGTCCCTGCAACAATTGGCGTTTTGGCAACAGGATTATTTTTTACGGTAACTTCTTTTTACATCGGTAAGGGACTTGATCATATAGATAATGAGTATGGTTATTCTGAAGATTTTGTAAAAGAGGCTGAAAAGTATTTCGAATGAACTTTGTGCGAATAATAATTGGCCTTCTAGTAACTATTGGAGCTTACATTCAGGTCAGTGACCAAATCACCAGTGCTTTCTCAAACGATGGTAAGATTGTGCTTGATGGCCTATTAAATATTTGGGCGAGCTTTGGGATGCTATTAATATGCCCATACCTGATTATTTATGTGATTAAAGATGAGTTTACTCTCCGTTTACCTATTGGAGATGCTAATCGTGTCTTAGTGATCCTCGGTTTGGTTGTGGCTCCATTGCTTGCTATAGGACTTTATAATCAATCCCACGCGAACGTAACTAACTATGTGGAATGCAAAAGTGAACGCAAGCTCTCCAGTCGTTACTCTAGCCGAACCTATGCCATAACTGAAGATCTGTGCCAAACGCTAAAATCCCAAAATGATTAACTACTGTAGCTAGTTAGGAGCAAATTTGGAAAATATTATTGTCTTAATGTTTCTTATCGTTTTTGGATGGTTGGCAATATCGAACCTATCCTTTTTCTTCTTATTCGTTATGGTTTGGTCGGTTTTAAAACTACAGAAACATGAACAAATACAAGGACGTTATGCTGTATTGAGGTTGCCAACTTTCCTTCATGGGCTATCGATTAGTATGTCTTGTTTCATGGAAGAAAAGGCGTTTCTAAAGCTACAAGCTGGATGGCTCAAAAGTTCTTTAAAGTTGATGAAGCTAAGCTTTTGGTTCATGCCGTTGCTGTTTTAGGGGTAGCATTAGTTGGCGGGTTATTTGTCCCCCCTACTGTTGTTGCTAGCTTGATGGTTCTAGCCGTGTCTAGTGCTATCGTATGGGGAGCTGGAGCTGGGCTCGCTGAAGATACAGATAGGCTCTGACATTCTCACTCGTTGGCTCATCAATTGCCTTGTCCATAAACGATTGCATATGCTCTCGGAACCATGCGGCACTAAAGGGCTTTAGTTCGCTCTGACTGGACTCCACGACACCAGCTTCCGGCTCTATCAGCTCATCAGGCTGTTCAGGTTCAGGAATGACCTGATACCAAAACCAGCCTTCCTGACCACACTGATAGAATGGCCCATCACTGGCATGGGCGGGCAAGATGAATAGAAAGAAAATAATGATTGGGATGGTCACCCATAGGATAAAATGCTAGGGTTCAATTTCATAGCTAAAGCTAATACGTGTATACATCTTCAACGCACAAACCGCCTACGTTATAGAGTATTTAATTTGTGCAAACAATCGTGCTAACGTATGCATCAGCCACTCGAAAGTGACCTTTTAACACTTTTCCTTTTTTTAAGTCACCGCACCATTGTCCCGAGCACAGTTCAGCGCGAAATTCTCGCTTTTCAAAACAGATATCGGTAACTTTTGCTTCACTAAAGTCTAAGTATCGCTCTACTTTCGGATAAACAGCTTTAAACACGCTTTCTTTAATCGAAAACACTATGGTACAAAATTGGTCAAAACCAATACTCAGTTGATAGTAAAGTTCCATCTCTTCACTAGTCAGGATCTGAGGCGCGATTCTAGTCGCTACATTGATTGGGATCATAGTTTCGTGGTCGATACCCAAATAAGTTACGCTCCCTTTAGGTGCAACGACAGCAATCGCGTTTGTGCTCGTATGAGTAATAGATCCTAGATACCCCTCAGGCCAAATAGGGTTTCGATGAGGACCAATTGCAACCCTAACTTCACGAGCAGCTAATGATTCCAACGCCACCATCGCTGCAATTCTGCCCGCCAGAAACTCCGCTCGACGTTTTATAACAGCATTGCGTATATGTTCGGGTTCATCAAACGGTAATTTTTCATAGATATCGCCACAGAACTTCCCCACTTTGTATTGGCAAGTATAGACACGGATGTCAGGATAATATTCAGCAAACTCATGCCTGTGAAAAGATTCAATAAAATCGACAAAAGGCTTCTCTTTTTCAAGAACCAAATGGCTCATCAGCTTACGTGAGGACACAATCGGAAGTAACACCGCGATCCTCCCTGTTAGTTTTGCTCGTCAAAGGCAAGACCCCATAGAGCAATTCGTGAATCACCGCTTTGATGTTTTCGTCATCATGAATAAAGAAATGGTCTCCTATGTACGCCGTGATTTTGATTTCGTTGGAGAAAAAAGATTGCCATTCTTGCATGTCCTGTTCCGTCATTTTGTCTTCAGAACCATAAATGACCGTCGAGTGACTCGGTAATTGACCCAAAAATCCTGTCTCAAAACGTTCAACCACGGAAAAATCGGCCCGAATGTAAGGCAAACAGAAATCGATCAGACCTGGTGAGTTAAATACTTGCTCAGGTGTGCCGTTCAGTTTTTTAAGCTCTTCGATAAATGCTTGTTGCGGTAACTCACTGATGGGCTTCATTCGACGTGGACGGTTTGGAGCCAAGGCAGCGGAAAAAACACAACGTTCAGGCATAGGTAACCTTGTTTGATGTACCATAACCAATGCCTCGAAAGCGGCTAAAGCACCCATGCTATGACCAAACAGCAGGTAGGGTTTATCGGTCAATGCGATCAATTCAGCTTTAACTCCACTAATATATTCCTGCATGGTGTTGATGTGAGGTTCTACGATTCGCTCCGCTCGGCCTGGTAGTTGAACGGCGTGCAGTTCAACCCATTCCGGCAGCCATTGTAACCACGGATGAAAAACAGAGGCACTTCCCCCCGCGTATGGAAAGCAGATCAGTCTCACCTTCGCGTTTGGGTTCACCTTATAACATCTCAGCCACTGAGTATTCACATTGATCCCTTCTTGATATGCATAGTTGAGTGTTGTCACCGACCGTGACTAGAAATAAACATTTAGGCGTGCGACAGCCATTGTATTGGCTTTGAATGCCCCATAGTTACTGCGCATGTCGCCATAAAAACCGTTGTAACCGAGTGAGTACTCCAAGCTATCAGACGGCTTATAACTGAGTTTGATTTCCAGAAGACTAGAGTGATCGTAAAAGTTATACACCCCTCCCACATCGGCAGCCCAGACGCCTTGCGCCCACTCATAATGGTAGTTCTGACTTAATTGCGGGATGACTTTGCCGTTAGTGTGACGAGACAACAAGACATCAACTTCGGTGCTGATCTCTCGAAGATAACCACTCCAACCCGCCAATAAATTCCACTGCTCAACCGATTCGATCACCTGACGAGTGTTCACCACACGTAAATTCTGATCATAGCGTGCCTGCAGTTGCGCCACTCCATTCCAATAATTGACGTTGTATTGGACAAAGGCACTAGCGGATTTGTCGCGTTCGAGTCTCACGCCATGGGACTGTTGCACTATCGCAGGGTCATCTTGATAAACATATGCCCCGCCGACAAACAGGTCGAAACCGATTCGGTTGATTTTGTAACCAAGCCCAAACTCGACGGGTTCATCAAAAGACTCGCATTCGAACGCCTCTCGCACGATAGGCGGTGCACGATCCCACATCGAACCTTTCTTAGCCAATGTGCTGACACTGGGCTCAGCGGTAACAATAAGATCGAAGACATCATTACCCACGTACTCTCTCCAGCGTATTGCTGTCGTAGCGAGATTGTTTACCGCCAGCCCGGATGCCAAAGGATCTGAACTGTCTGTTGGGTTGAAATAAGCGCCTTGGGATAAAGCACTACCTGAGCCCCAAATCATCATTTGTTTGCCAAACGTGATAGTTCGCTGAGATTGCATTATCGAGCCATAGAATTCGCGTACTTCAAGCTCCCACTCTTTGGCATTCTCCCTCGCGCCAACCGCTGGATCCCAATCTATCGAGAATGTACTTTCTACGGCAAACCTCCCATGGTCTGGTCGATAGTAAGGCTCTAGCCAAATGCGCTGACGCATACTTCCCCACTCACTGGATCGCAGCAGGTATTGCATGGATGACTGGGCATAGCCCGTCATTCCTACACTCGATGCACTCGACTCTACCGCCACATCGTCGAAGCTGGCGAAAGGATCATCTGCATAAACTCCGGTACTGATGACCGACAAAAGTAACCACTTGTTCACTACAACCTGCTTTGAGAAAAGTCTGCTTCGTTAAGCCCGACATTGACTTGGATATTCTTGAACTCAATCAGGGTCTCGCTTTCACTGACCGCACTCTTAGTGATCATTTTCTGCGCCATCCAGTAATTACCAAATTGCTTGTGCTCTCCATACCATGTTGTCTTCAAAAGCTCGCCCTGCTTCGAATAACGCTCCATCTTATGCACCAAGTGAATATCTTCTCTAACCCAGGTAACGCGCTTTTGATACGATGAGCGCTTGGCGTCATACGGGACACTTTCGACCACATAACACTGCACATCGCCACACTCCTCCATTCTCAACAAAGTATGGGCGTCATCCTGAACGGAGCGGCTTTGAAGATCTTCGTTAATCAAATCACTGCGCATAAAGGTGCCTTTGTTGGCAGATCCTGAAATTCGGCGGGTTAAATTTGCGTTAGGTAGATACAACCACATGTCGTCCACCATTTTGGGGGCATCATACGACCAGGTTAAATATCGAGTGCCCTGAACTTCTGCGGGTAGTGAGAACTCCATGAAAGATTTGCGCCCTTGTTTTGTGCGTATCGATTCACTCTTAAGCACACGTTTCAAGATCTGCTCGTCTCGCTTAATCAACATGATCATGTCTTGAGTAACGTCACGACTGGATTCTGCCGTGTCCAACCAGGTCATGACCTGTTCTCCACTCGGTGCCGCCATCGCCAGAGGCGCTAACAGTGTGAGCAGTAAAACATTCAGTTTTAATTGCATGTTATTTTCCTTTATCTATTTGCTTGAACCAAGTTCAGCGGCTGCGTGGTTTTCATGGGCTTGAAAATGAGCAACAAGGCGGGGAGTAAGATCAGATCAGCCATTAGCGCCCACGAGAACGCCATACCGGACATATAACCAAATATGACGCTCTCATTGAGTACAGATAAGGTCAGGACTGAAAAACCAGTGCTCAGTATAGTGGTGGTAAACACCAATGGTCGTCCCGCTTTAGTGATGGCATATCGAATCGCCTCAGCGTAATCTCCCTCTTGGTCGAACGCGACTTTGAATCGACTGAGGAAATGGATAGTGTCATCCACCGCGACACCCAGAATCAACGGCGAGAAAATGATTAACGATTGGCTAAGCGGCATATCTAACCAACCCATCAACCCTACAGAGACCAAAATGGGTAAGACGTTGGGTAGCAGTGACAGAAGGCCTAATGACCAAGACTTCAACATCACAATCAACACCAGAGAAATCGCTAAAAACGCCCAAATAAAACTGTCAAACTGGCCTTTATATAGGTAGTCCGAGGTTTCCTTTATGTGGACGATAGGGCCCGTTACTGAGGCTTTGATGTTTGCGTCGAACGCGGTAGACACATACGATTCAACCTGCTGAATGATGGCGTGACTTTGTTCCGTCGACACGGCTCGGGTACGCACCGCAATACGTATCTGCTTAGAATCAAAACTAACAAATTGATCCAACATCTCGCCTCCACCCATTTCATACAGGAAGAGGAAATCTGACAGGGTGCCTTGTTGTGTCGGTAATGCCGCCCCTTGTTCAGGCAGTAGAACACGATTTGACTCTTTGACGATGTCCACGATAGAACGCGCGGTCACCACATGTGGGTTAGTTTTAATTTCTGCAACGAGTACCTCTACACGTTTCAGAATATCAACGGTCAGTAACGAGGTGTCGTCATTGCTGCTCAGAACAATGTCCAATGTCATGGCACCACCCATATTCTGGTCAATGAAATCTGCCTTTTGACGCAGCTCCGTCCTCGGTGATAGGTTTTCTATTGGGCTAGTGTCTAAGCTGACAAAAGCTATCCCTGCCGCCATTACCAACGAACTGGCTAAAAATCCCGCTGCCCATGCTTTAGGTACTCGGATCACGCTTTCGGCCAATTTCTCTAAACTCACATCAATCCAGTCTTTTTTGCGACGATTCATGGCTGAAATCGGCTTAGTACCGAACGAAAGCAGCGAAGGAACCAAACAGTAACTGAATGCTAACGCGACAAACACGCCTATGGCGCAATAGACACCCAATTGGCCAATCGGAACGATCTCCGTTCCTTGAAAAGAAAGAAAACCAATCGCTGTCGTTAAGGTCGTCAGGAAACACGGCAGCGCCACTTTCGCACTACCGGACACTAACGCGTCATTCTTCGATTTGCCACTCGCGAGCTCATCTTGATACGCACAACCGATGTGAATACAGTCTGCCATACCAATACACATGATCAGGCTCGGCACAATCGTGACGAAGAACGTCAATTTCCAACCGATAAAACTTATCAAACCGAACACCGCAATGTTCGCCAATGCCATTACTAAGATCGGTACCCAAGTCAGTCGGACGGAACGGGTAAAATAGGCAATGATCAGCATCTCTAACACAAGCGCTATCAGCCACAGGGTTCCCGTTTCTTCGTTACTGATCTGCTCCATTTCGGCGTCAAAAATAGGGTCACCCACAGCGATAATCCCAAGGTCACGATATGCGTCTTTTTCGAGCAATGTAGCAATGGCTGGAGCGATGTTTTTACGCGGATCCACTTCGCTGGCCGGGTATGGGTACAGTTCCACCAACACGCCTAAAAACTGACCACCTCCCGATACAAACAGGCCTTGATACAACTCATCTTGGGATAGCTGATGGATTTTCTCGAGCAGTTGTGAGGTTGATTCCGCCCCAGATAGATAAGTATCAATCACGATCGCGCCGTCGCCGACTGAGCGCATTTTCTCGAGATTATTAATGCCCGTCGCGGCGCGGACATAAGGGACGGACGTTTCCAGTTCCTGAGTCAGTTGATTCAGTTGAGCAATTGTCGTCTCAGGCGCCGTTTTAGAAAGGGGCATCGCCAAAACCAAAGTGTCCTCATTGCCGAAGGTCGCTTTGAAACGTTCCATATCCTTAATCAAGGAGGAGTTAACTGGGAGAAAGCTCTCGTTACTGTTATCGAAGGTCAAGGTTTCCAACCGGGTAAAGAGACCCGCCACGAGCAACACCGTAGCGAAGATCACCCAGTACCGGAACCGAATGATAAAACGAACCCACGCTTGAAAGTGGAGATTAACTTTGGATTGATTCAGTGGATCATCCAATTTCCATTGTGAACTCATCGATTTTCGCCCTCGCCTCTATTATCTTTTGCTTAAAATATCCATGGTGTGCGATTATCTTTTCAATCGAGAATAATTACCATTCAGAATCGGGAGGCGTTTTATCACTTGAGGTAGCGTTTAGAATACAAAAACGAGCGATGACCAATCGCCCGTTGTATTTTGGTTATTTCTTAGCCCCGAATCGTTCAACTCTTTGGTCCGATAGGCGTCAGTACTTCCGCATATTGAGAAAAGATCACGGGGTCGACGGCTGACAATGAGAGGCCCAGCTCGTCAATGTAGCCTTGCGTTAGGCAACAGTCCGCCACTAAAGGCACTTGCCGAGCGACCTCATCATCTTCAACTGTATATGGCACCAGATTGCTCAGTTCAGGGTACTGATCGAGTTTGGCCAACAAAGCCTCGCGCCACAACGAAGCAGCCAGCGGTGACAATGCCTTGCCTTTCACATACGTCTGTTGATAGAGGCTCGACCAAGAGACCGGCTCAGGCTGATTCATATGCCAGACTGGGCGGCGAAATGCATCGACCTTAGCACGGACCAATACATCAGCCACTTCATCAGTCATCGTCAGATCAGCCAAGGCCCCCGATTCTGGATACGCACCCAACAAATCACACGCCTGAACCGATCGCCAAATGATGTCTTTTTCGTTATTGATGCCTGTTTTTTGATCGCCAGCCATACTCGCCAACCGATAAATCGACACATCAATGCCACGTGACTGCGCTTGCAAACACAATTGCTCTGCCACCCATTTACTCTGATTGTATCCCCCAATCAAATATGGCCAATTCGGCATAGGGGTAGATTCAGACACATACGTCAGATCCGAAGCCGCAGAGAGCAAACTCATGGTCGAGACGAAATCCATTGATTTGTGCGTTGACGTCGAGGCCAGCTCCAGTAGCGAGCGCGTGGCCTCCACATTCGCCTGTTTGAGAAGACCATAAGGGTACGCAAAGTTTACCCATGCGCCACAGTGGACAATATGGCTGACGGACTGTGCCAATCGATCCCAGCTATCGGCGCTTAACCCCAACTGGGGCAAAGATAAGTCACCGACGACAATCGACATTCGGCCCTGATACTCATCACACCACAACTTCAACGCCATTAACTGACGTTTTACCCGCTCCAAACCCTGTAATGCATCTTGGGCACGAACTAGACACACCACCTGTTTCGACGTATTTCTTAAAATACTCGCGCATAAATGCGCACCAACAAAGCCTGTCGCGCCAGTCAGCAGCCAATCACCATCTTTAGCCAAGGGTAGCCCTTGGCAATCGATGTCTGGCGCCAACACCGATTCCTCATCGAGATCATACTGAGTCACGATGTCCGCGAGAGGCGGCTCATGCCCTTGCTGTCTCAGTTGGAGCCAGTCGGCCAGTGCCTGCATAGAGGGCAGTTGATAAAATTCGTTCATCGCCACTTCCACCCCGAACACCTCTCTCAGTTGACTCACACATTGCGCTACCTGCAGCGAGCTGCCCCCAATCGCGAAAAAACTGTCGGCCAGCGAAGTTACTTTGCTTTGCAACACATGCTCCAGCACAGACACCAGTTGTTGCTCAATATCACTGCCCGGAATGAGTGATTCATGCTTGCGTTTTATCCGTGCGGCCAGCTCAGTCAGATCGATTTTGTTGTTTGCGGTCAGCGGCCAAGCTGGCAGAGACGTAAACGTTGATGGAATCACCGCATTTGGTAAGCGAAGGGAAAGATCTTGGCGCAACACCTCACTCGAGATCGGACGGTTATCTTCTGTAAGATAAAACGCATGCAGCGCCTCTACCTGCCCCTCTTGCGTACTTGGAATGACTCGCGCCTCTTTAACCGTTCGACACGCTGCCAATGCCTGCTCAAGTTCAGACAGTTCAACGCGTACACCCCGGATTTTTATCTGAGCATCAAGCCGACCCAGAATTGAAATCATACCGTCATCATCTCTTTGGCACTGGTCACCACTTCGATAGCACATTGACCCAGGGCGAGACACAAATCGCTCCAACGACAAACTAGCCCTGTGATGATACCCCTTTGCCACGCCCACCCCGCCAATAAGCAACTCGCCGGAAACCCCCGCAGGTACTGGCTGACCACACTGATCGACCAGTTCAAGTTGCACGTCAGGTAACGCTAAGCCAATGCTGTCATACTGATGCGTATCATGGACCGCGTTGACCACACAGAAAATGCTTGCTTCAGAAGGGCCATAAAAATTATAAAACTGACCTCGGGCAGCCCACGCCTTAGCCAAAGCTGGCGGGCAACGATCACCGCCTACCCCAACCCAGGAAAGTTGCTTAACATCATTCAACGCCACATGAGTCAGTAGCGCGGGTGGCAGGAACATCATCGTGATCCGATGCAACTGAATCAGTGTTGTGATCGACTGCGGGTTGCGCACAGAGTCAATATCATCAAACACCAGCGTCCCACCACTCGACAACAACATTAGCACTTCAAGGACCACGGCATCAAAACTCATCCCTGAACACTGCAACAATCGGTGAGATGAAATCATCGTAGAGGACAGGAAGGCCAACCGACTGGCTAGCCCATCATGGGTGTTTAGCGAGGCTTTGGGTTTGCCCGTCGTCCCAGAAGTGTAAATCATATAGGCTACGTCATCGCGCTCAATGACAGTAACGCTTGGTGATATTTGACTAGACGTGCAGGCTTCAGCGACGTTAATCACGCGAATGTGATGCTGCAAACAATAGTCGTTCAAACCAAAGGGGAGCTGCTTGTGGAACAGCAGAAGATCGGCTCCGCTGTCGGACAGCATATCCATCACTCGCTGCTCTGGGTATTGCACATCAAGACCCAAGTAACAAGCGCCAATCTCCATGACCGCCAACATCTGCAGAATTGATTGCGGCTCATTGCGACTGAAGCAAGCCACGACCTGTCCTTTTTTAACCCCATGCTCAGCCAATAAGACCTTAAGACCCATGATCGCATGCCAAGCCGCAGCATAGCTGAATGTCTGCCCTGAGATTGCGTCTTCCATGAAGATCGACTCAGGCTGAGTGGACACCAGTTCCCTTAAACGCTGACCGACAAGCGGTGGGGGTGTCTCACTTTGGCTTGCCAGACTTGGGGGTGATGAAACGGAGGTCGTCAGTTCACCCAGCGGCTGATCACCGTTGCGAACCAGCGATACCATGACGTCACAGACCGCATCCGCCAACACGGTGATCAACGCCGGACTCCAGCGTGAAGCCTCGTATCTCAGTTGGATTTTGAACGACTCACCAGGCCATGCGTAGATCGCCATAGGATAACCGACCGACTCTTCAACAAGCACTGGCGACACTTGAAATGGCATCGATGACTCGTCCGTGGCCACTTGCCCTTCATACTGAAACACCGTTAATACCTGAAACGGCGTCAACCCTGCTTCCCAATTAGCCGCGGCCATGATATCGCTCAGTGGCAATTGGTTATGTTGAAAACTCGCACTCAACTCCTGATGGCGTGCTTTCAGATACGCACTGCACGACTGAGACCAGTCAAAACGCCACGCCTGAGGCAGAGTATTCAACAAAGGGCCTAAGATACGGGATTCATCATACTGATCTAACGATCTCATCACCGTGGTCATACCGAGCACCACGTCATTATCATGCGTCCAGCGCGCCAAAACTAAGCTGCACGCACTTTGAAACAAGCTGCTTTCAGTGATCGCTAATGCCTGACATCCTGCTTGAAGCTCATCGCGCCATGCCTTAGAGCGCAGCACTTCAATACTGGCTTGACCAGATCCCGAATGCCCCTGCTGTGCATCAAGCCCTTTCCCTACTTCAAAGCCCTTTAACTTATCTCGCCAAAATGCCGTAGTCGCCGCGCTATCAGTCAACGACACGCGTTTGATATGGTGGGCGAGTGACGGTGCCGGTGGCAACTGCACGTTTTTACTAGCCGATAGACTGGCATACACCTCAGCAAGCTCTTTGGCCAACACGCCAAATGACCAGCCATCGATGATCAAATGATGCACCGTAACCAGCATGTAGTAGTGGTCGTCCGCGACTTGGAACACGGCAACACGCCACAAAGGTGCATTCTCCAGTTCGACGCCTTTGGCTTTGTCTTGCTCGGCGTATTGGTGGATATCGAAAGCAGCGTTTCTGAAGTCATGGAACGTCCAGGGAATCGCGTGTCGAGAGGGTTTGAGTACCACTTGGTGGGGTTCGTTCAACCCCGAATAATAGAGACGGGTACGCAGCGCGGGATGCGCATCCACCACCGCTTGCCAAGCTTGCTGATTATATTCGACGTGATAGTCTCCCTTGATCTCGACCACTAATTGCTCAATGTACAGTACGTCTTTCGATTGTAACGATTGATTGAGGATAGCCGACTGCATTGCCGTCAACGGAAACGCGTCCGACACCCTGCTATTCCAAAGTTCCACAGTTTTCTCCTCGCGTTTTCCATTGCTCTGTGATGCGTGTTATCTCTTGTGGTGAGAGTCGGCTCAATTCAAATGGCAGGATCCAATCGCGTTGCGACGGCGCATCGGTGGGTACACCGCGGCAACCACCGTTAACCTTTTCCTCCATCGCGTGTAGATGCAGGCATTGATAGGCCTCAGAAATAGACAGTTGTCCGCCGGATGCGCTGATTTGTCGCACCAGATCCAGTAAATCAACCGAACTGCCCCCTAAGGCAAAAAAGTGGTCTTCATCAGACAGGTTCTCAACGTCGATACCTAAAATCGTCGACCATAGCATCTTGACATTCGGTGGTGCGTTCGCGGGTTGACTGTGCGCAGCTTGTACCACGTCGGGTTGCGTGACCGTCGCTTTGGTGTCTGCCCAGTAATGTTGTGGTGCGAGCGCAATTCCAGGCAGCGGAAGCCGCCGTCCTTCATTGCTACGCCATGCAGGCCAATCGATCTCAAAACCATAGACCCATAATGTGGCCAACGTCGTCAGCCATTGGCTTTCACCTGAACGCTCCGGATCATTGGCCACTCCCGCCACCGACTGGGTCACTTCGCTGATCGCGGGGCTCAGTTGAGATTTGGCTCCGATTTCAAAAAACAGCGCATTGGGGTACTCACGGGCGATATTAGTAACAGCGTCACCAAATCGCACCGTCTGGCGCAGGTGTTCACACCAATATTGGGCAGTCGTCACACACTGCACATCAATCTCTGTCCCCGTCACATTGCTGTACCAAGTACGCGAAGGACGCTGAGGGCACGACTGTTCAATGACAGAGGAAAACGCTGGTAAGATCGGAGTCATTGCTCGGCTGTGATACGCATGTGAGGTCTTTAACCTCGTGTATCGGACCGCTTTGCTCTGTAACGCCTCCAATACCCAGTTCAGCTCAACCTCGGGAATGCTCAACACCAGTTGGGTCTGACTGTTGATGGCCGCCAAATCGATACGCTGCGACCAATCCCCCCCCAAAATCTCATCTAGTTGGGTATCGGACAACTGACAAGCCAGCATCGCACCAGATGGGGCGCTCCCCATCAAACGCCCGCGTAAAAACACCACATTTAAAGCCGTTTCGTAATCCCATACCCCTGCATAGCACGCTACTGCAAATTCACCCAAGCTGTGGCCCACCAGAGCATCGCAAGACAACTGACTGCGTTCGAGCAACGCCAAATAACTCATGGCAAGAATAAATAACGCAGGCTGCGCCATCGCGGTGTCCTGTAGAACCGCGTCATTCGCTTCACTGCGCTGAGTTAATAGGGGAAGTAACGACACACCGTACCGGTTTTCGATGTACGCGCACCCTTGGTCAATCACTGCTCGCGCGGCCGAGTAGTGATTATAGATCCCACTCGCCATACCAGAGAACTGGCTGCCCTGCCCCGTGAACGCATACACCAATTGCTCGCTCGTTGTAGAGGCGACAATAGGTCGCGACAATCCCTCCCTCACTGGCCGGTCGGGCTCGACTACGCAAGCTACCCGATGGGAAAAGGCTTTTCTTGTATGCCGCAATGTCCACTCAATGTCTTGGAGAGAATGCTGTTCAAATGGCGCTGCTTGTTCAAAAATCCGCACACTCTCAAGTGATTGAGAGTGACTTGGGGTCGACCACTGCCAGATATAATGATCAGGGCTACGCATCACACTGCCCTCTTAAAGTGCGGGGCAATTCAGGCGCAGAAGACAACACCAGATGGGCATTGGTACCGCCAAAACCAAACGCACTGACGGCGCCGAATACCTCGCCCGACACAGGTAAGTGAACAGTGTGCGCGTTGACAAAAAACGGGCTCGATTCCAAGCCCAAGCGCGGGTTGGGCTTTTCGTAATGCAATGTAGCTGGCAACGTTCGCTGTTCAAGCGATTTTGCGGCTTTGATCAACGCCGCTATGCCACTGGCACAGTCTAAATGACCAATATTGGACTTGATAGAGCCAATCGCGCACCGCTGCGTACCACACTCACCATATGCCGCTTTGAGCGCAGACAGTTCCATCGGATCCCCCAATTCAGTGGCGGTACCGTGTGCCTCAACAAACTGGATGTCGCATGCCTCAATGCCCGCAACCTGCATGGCTTCTTGAATGACTTCGGTTTGGCCTGCAAGACTTGGGGCAGTAAAACCGGCCTTGCTCGCACCATCATTGTTGATCGCAGACCCTTGCACAACCGCATAAATGTAGTCCTGATCAGAAAGTGCATCCCCCAAGCGTTTTAATGTCACAGCGCCCACACCATCACCAAACAAGGTACCCGACGAACGATGATCAAACGGTCTGCAACGGCCATCGTGCGAACGTATCCCCTGGGGGGAATAAAGATAGCCCACCGGACCATAAGCAGAAACGGACGCACCACCAGCTAACGCAAGATCGCATTCACCAGACAATAAGGCCTGACACGCTTGATGTACCGCCACCAACGAGGTAGAGCAAGCAGTTTGGATAGTGATCGCCGGACCGGTCAAGTTCAGCTTATACGCCACGCGTGTACACAAAAAGTCCTTATCATTGGCCATCATGACACTCACAGGGTCACGGTCTGCATATTTGGGATTACCGATAATGTTGTTCGCAAAATACGTCCCGATCGAGCATCCGCCAAACACACCTGTTTTGAGGCCCTTCATTTCAGGTTCAGGGTAGCCGGCATTTTCTAACGCTTGCCAACAGACCTGCAGAAACCATCGTTGTTGGGGATCCATCATTTCTGCTTCGCCAGGCGTGATATTAAAAAATCCCGCATCGAACAAGCCGGGTTCCTCTAGGCACGATGCCCGACGCACATAGTGAGGGTGATCGAGCCACGAGGGGTCAACCTTGCCCACTAAGTCCTTTCGAGCAATGGTTTCGATCGTCTCTTGTTTATTGATCAATCGTTGCCAAAGTGCCTCGATACTATTGGCGCGCGGAAAGACACCCGCCATCCCAACGATTGCAATCGCTTGGTCGCTCACTGCAAGCCTCCGAGATCTAGGCCTTGCTCATGCAGTTCCCTTTCGAGACTCTCAGCAATCACCAATTGATCAGCAATGACTGTCTGTAAATGCGTGCGTGTGGTTAGCGGATTCAACATGACCGCGCGGAACAGAACCAGAGGCTGATCAGGATAAAGGTTGGTCACGCGCTTGGTACGTGAGACAAAGGTGTTACCCAGCGAGCGTTGCCGTTTCTGCAAGACCACGTTAAACGTATTCACAAACTCGTTTTCTTCCTCCGTCAGCCCCCGTCCTCGATAGCCTTGGGGTAAATAACGGTAAACCATTAAGTTCATTTTGGGCTCATGAACCAACTCAAATTCTTGTGTCTCATTGAGTATCTGAGCCAGCATTTTCGCTCTAGCTAAGCTTTTCGACAGCAGCTCACCGTAACCAGACTTGCCAATAAGATGAAAAGCTGCGTGCAGATACAAAGCCATCGCCGGTCGTGTGCCTTCGAGAGTAAAGCGGCCTTGGTCCAGCGAGGAACTGCGAATGGCATAAGGCGCTTCTTTGCGGATATTGCCTAGTGTAACCACGTCGCGCGTTAACAGCAGACCGCAGCCAATTGGCGTCATCAATTGCTTATGGCCATCAATGGTAACGGAGTCGGCAAAGTGTATGTCAGACAACATGGCTTTGCCTTCATCGCACAACACCATCGCCCCTCCCCACGCACCATCGACGTGTAAATGAGCCCCTTGCTCGCGCGCCAGTTCGGCCATATCAGCAATCGGGTCGATACTCCCAAAATCGGTGGTTCCTGCAATAGCTACCAAGGCGATAACTGGCTGGCCATTCGACTGTGCTTGATTTAACGCCTCTTTAAGGTGTGGAAGTGAAAGACAATACTGATTATCAAACGGGAGCCTTATCAAATCCAATCCCAGCAAATCTGCAGCTTTATCAAACGAGTAATGCATCAGTTCTGAACCAATGATCACGCCTCGTGAGCCAGACACCTTTAGCTTCTGTTGGCGTTGGTTTCGAGCAACCCACATCGCGGTGATGTTAGCAACGGTCCCGCCACTGGTAAAACAGCCAAAATTGACGTTGGCATCCTGAACGCTTTGCTGATAGGCCTCTTCATCTAAATGGAAGACTTCTTTGTGCAACATCGCTAACACCTGTCGCTCAAGGAAATTAAGTCCTCGACAAGACTCGATTTTCATCATGTTCTGGTTGAGGATCATGACCAAGCGTGACAATTGGCTGACAAAATTGGGCAACGGTGACGTCATGTGCCCAACGTAAGTGGGTGACGCCAGATGCGAACAATGTGGCAAGATCTGATGCTGAAATTCGTCCAAATACTGCCCCATCGATTGCTGCTGGTCAGGAAACGTTGTGTCGGTAAACAGCGTTTTGAGCTCACTAACTGGTATCGGGTCACTACTGTCATTCGAGTGCAAAAACTGTTGGCACATTTCATCAATCCAGTCATCAAACTGACCAAATCCTTTGGTAAATAAGCCTTCAACATCAAGATTATTGTCGGCCGCCAATGCGTTTGAGTAGATATTCATTTGAGATTCCTTTGGCTTACTTTGTTCTTCTGCGCATTATCGTGGTGCGCTGCCCGCGTCGAGCGGGTTTGGTGGTTTGGTCTTTTGAACCATCAAGGTGGTTGGCAAGCGCCCGAATGGTTGGGTATTGCAACAATGTCACGACATCCACCGCCAGCCCCAAGGTGGTGTTGATGTCATGTTGAACCTGATTCAGTTCCAATGAGGACAGGCCGAGATCAAAGACATTTTTATCGATGGCGCAACACCTCACTTGCAATGCGCGGGCATAGATCGCTGCCAACGCTTGTTCTTGCTCGGTTTCTGCCGATGAGGTTTGCGACTCTACCAAACGCTGTGCCTCAGCCACCAACTGTTTCAACGCGACCATATTGACTTTACCGTGAGGGAGCAAAGGCAGGTGGTTCAATGCGTACAACTGAGACGGCACCATGTAGTTTGGCAATGCTTGTAATAGCTGTTGACGAACATGATCCGCACACTTGGCCCCCGTCCAACAGCCGATCAACGCTTGTTGTTCAGCGGCAAAATACACCACCGCCCCACTGTCACCCGTCGCCTCACGTAAGGCCAACTGAACTTCCAGTACCTCGACGCGATTTCCTCGGATCTTCACCATGCCATCTTGGCGACCAAGCAACCTCAGTTGGCCATTCGGCAGCACCGTCGCGACGTCGGCCATTCTGAATCCACTTTCATGCTGATTCTTGCTGTGTACAGAACGCTGTGGGTGGTTAGTGTAATGGCGAAGTTGCTGTTGCCCACTGATCACAATCTCACCAGGGCAACCTATTGGCATGACACGGCCAAATCTATCCTCCACGCGAAGGGCGGCCCCCGGAACAACTTGTCCTAAGTACCCGTGTTTCACACTGTTAGCACAAAGCTTAAGCCAGGTAACGTCATTGACTTCTGTCGAGCCGTACAGATTGAAAACTGTCGCGTTAGAAAACGTCGTTTGCACTTCCGACAGCAGAGACAGAGAAAAAGGTTCAGCCGTCGAGTATAGGTGTCGCACTGAAGGTAAGTGCGCTTCACCGAGACTTAGCATGCGCAGCAAGCTTGGCACAACGTACAATTTTGTGACACGCTGTGCGCTAATCACGGCAGTCAAGCGCGATACATTCGCGACCTCATCCCCTAGAGCGACTACACTCGTCGCACCCGAAATCATGGTGTCGAGCACTTCCCAAAGAGCATCAACAAACCCCAAAGGCGTTCGTTGCAACACGCGATCGCTTGGCAAAGTCGTCAAGGTTTCCTGCGCAAAGTTAAGCCGTGCATTCGCTGCGGCGACTGAAAGAGAGGCACCTTTAGGCGTCCCCGTCGTCCCGGAAGTATACAACAGCGCGAACTCATCGCTTGGTTTCCTTGGCTCAAGATCTTGGTGCAAGGAAGCGAAACTCGCGCTCGGGTTCGCAGTGGCTTCTAATGCGACAACTTCCACCTGCGTCCATCTTAGCGCGTCAGATAACCTCTCCGGTGCTACGACCAATAGATTAGGACGTGCATCCTCAAGGATTTGCTGGCAACGCGTTTCCGGCAGTGAACTGTCCATTGGCACGTAGGTCACACCGTATAGCGCACACGCGGCGAGCAACGCCTGTTGCTCGAAGCCCCTTTCTCCCCAAAATGCCACTCGATCGCCCGTCTGAAGCGCTCGGTGAGCGAACGTCTCCATCCACAATGTGACACGTCGTGTTAGCGCACTAGAACGGAACGCATTTTCGCTTACGATGACAGCAATGTGATCATCGCTGTCGGCTGCCAGTCGCACCGCCAGCGACGACAATCGGTCCGGACACTCAAGGCGACGGCCATCGAGCGTGTTCAACACGGCTCGCTCCTCAGAAGTAATAATCTCCAGCTCTTGCAGCGGGCTAGTGAGCGGTGCGGTAGCCAACGTGGTCAGAACACGTTCATAGTGCTCAGCCAGCCACTGAATGCGCTGTGCGCTATACCGTGAACAATCGTAATTAAGCACCAGTTCAAAAGCGTCGCCTTTGGGCCATACATACACTTCAAGATCCATATGAGCATAAGAGCTCTCTGAATCTAAAGCAGTCAATTCAAGTTCCCCCCAATTGCTCAAGGAAACCGACTCAGGTTGCATGACTAACCCCACCTGATAGATTGGGTGACTATCCCCTTGCCAACCCATCGTTTTAACGACCTCGGGAAATGGGGCGGCTTGATTGGCTAATGCTTCAAGCCCCGTGGTTTTCACCTTTTCCAAAAAAGCTTGGATGCTATCTGATTCACACCAGACTTGACGCAACACGATGTTATTGACAAAACAACCGATCAACGATTGGCTTTCTAACTTGTCACGTCCAGATACGTAGGAGCCAATCACCGATTCTTGAGTGTCATTGTAGCGACCGACCAAATATTGAAGTGCACCGCTAAAGAGCATAAAGTTTGACATGCCCAGTGCGTGGCCCCGCGCAGACAGCGCATCAGCCAGTTCCACGCCTAAACGATGCTTCACCACCGCCCCTTCAAATGCCTCTGCATTTTCCGATGCAAAGGACGTTTCTGCGGGTAATCGAGTCACTGGCGCGTTCGCGAGTTTTTGCTGCCAATACGCTAAGGCGGCACCGCCTTTCGCACCTTGTGCGCTCGGTGCAACGTCAATGTAATCGTTACTGATCGGCGGCAACTGCCCCTGCTCACCAAGATAAAACGCTTTTAACTCGTGAAGGAAAATACCCAGCGACCAGCCGTCAAACGCAATATGATGGAACACTAGGCTCAAGATATGTTCGCCATCACCCAATTTGGCCACGCGAGCTCGGTAAACCTCACCTTGCTCGAAATTAAGCGGTTGGCTGAGTTGTGATACTATACGTTTCTGCCAATCTGACTCGTCGTCGAACATTTCAACACGCAGCGATGAGGGGGCCGTTTCACACAGAAACTGTTGAACTTGCCCCACACTCGGATCAAAACGGTAGCCCGTTCTTAGGGGGGTATGGCGTTGTACCACTTCATCCAACGCTCGACCCAATTTGATCACATCGAGCGTTCCTTTCACCAACAGGTTCATCGTGATGTTATAGGCCGCACTCGCCCTTGGGTCTTGAGATACCAACCAAACGCTTTGCTGAGACGCACTGACCGGGTAGGTGTCACCCACCACTCTCACTGCCTGTGGCGGCTGAGTCGAACTCTCCGTGTTGGCTTTCACTTTCGAGATAAGGGCATTGAGTTGTTGTGTGCTGAGTTGATGTATATCTATCGTTGACATGGTTACTCATCTCCTTGATATGCCGCTTGGACCAGCTTTTCGCCAATCAAGGTGGTTTGCTGTTGAATCGTTGGGGAAAGGAAAACATCAGCCAAAGTGATCTCCACACCGATTGTTTCCTTTATTTGACTCGCAAGGCGGGTGGCCGTAATGGAGTCAGCCCCAAGCATGAAAAAGTTATCGCTCATGTGCTGCACTGGCGAGTCAATCAGTGATTGCCACAACGTTGCGATCAGTTGTGCCAATGCGCCTTCTATGGCTTGTTGTTCGTGACCAGAGCTGCTGCACCAGTCGCGCAATTTCTGCCGATCGATCTTGTTGTTGGCCGTCAGTGGCCACGCTTCGACCGCATGCCAGATTTGGGGCATCAATGCCACAGGTAACTTGTTCACCAAGCGCTGCTTCAAACGCGCCTCAAGTCCCTCGTCCGGAACCCCGTCAGTGAGGTAGCACAAAGCAAGCTTATCGCCTTGACCTGAAGCAACGACCAACGCCACGCTTTGCACGACTCCATCAACGTCCGCAGCTAACAGTTCAATTTCACTGAGTTCGATACGATGACCATTGAGTTTCACTCGGTTATCGGTTCGACCAATGAACTCGAGGTTGCCACACGGACGCATTCTGCCGATATCGCCTGTGCGGTAGAGGCGCCCGTAATTCGGGTGATGGAGAAACGCATCCTCATTAAGATCGGGTCGATGCAGATAGCCGTCAAACACTCCAGTTCCGAAACACAACATCTCGCCTGAAACCCACACCGGTGCTAGGCCTCCATCGTGAGACAAGATCAGGTAGCCACTGTTATCTACGGGTTGGCCATACGGTAAGGATGGCCAATCATCCTCCAGTACCGTGACACGAGAACAGATATTCCAAACGGAAATCTCGGTTGGCCCGCCCACGGTATAAAGTTGGCAGTGCGGGGCGATGGACTTAAGTCGATCTGGTGTGTCCTTCCCGACCCAGTCTCCGCCTAAAATCATTAACCTCAAGCGCGCCAGTGTCACGTTCTGCTCATTGGCTACCGCGATCAGTTGTTGCGCCGCTGCAGGCACCCCGTTCCAAACAGTCACTTGCTCTGTGATGGCCAATTGAAGCCACTGTTCAGGCAGACGACGAGCACTCTCATCTGGCACCACGAGCGCCGCCCCAGCCAGCAAGCCACTGAATAGATCAAAGACCGACATATCATGATGGATGGCACTCAACGCCATGACGCGGTCACTCGGACTTAGATTGAACGTTCTTCGGTTGAACTGCGCAAAGTTACTCAGCCCTTGATGCTGAATGGCCACGCCTTTCGGTGTACCGGTAGAGCCAGAGGTGTAAATCACGTAAGCCAGCTGCTCAGCCTTCACCGTGCTCGCCAACAAGACGTTCTCCTTGTCCTTCGCCAGCTCGTCAATCTCAACCCGCTGTATTGTTTCCACCACCACACTCACGCCTGTGGTCTGGATGAGCAGATCGGCTCCTGACTCTGTCAGGATGGCAGACACCCGATCCTGAGGGGCTTCGATGTCAATAGGTAAATAGGCATAACCCGCGATAACGCAAGCATAAGCTGCCATAATCTGCTTTGGCCCTTTGGGCACATACAAAGCCACCACACCAGACGTCGGACGATACGCTTGGAGATTAGCCGCCATGATTGCGATCTGTTGATGCAACTGCGACCAAGTTATGGGCTCCCCTGCGTAGATGAGGGCTGTATTTTCGGGCTGCGTGCGTGCATGTTGCTCCAGCACGGCCCGCCAGTCGATCAGCTCATACGGCGTCTCGGTATCGTTCACCCTGTCCCAAATCGCTTGTTGCGCATCTGGAAGACGTGCGGTGACCACTTGTTGCCAATCAGTTCCTGCCGAGGAGATGAGCTGCAACAAACGTTCAAACTCCTCAAACATGGCTGCAATCACACCAGGTTCAAACTTGTGTACCAGCGCATCCCAGTTGATATTGAGTTGGTCTTTCAACATAAAGTACTGGCAATCGAGATCAACTTGAGGTGTTTGTGAAATCGCATGTTGGATCGTACCAAAGACCGCGATCTCGTCTTCAAACTGCTTTTGCTCCTGACCTAATTCTGGGGAAGCCGTGAAGACCACGGGCATGTTAGCCACACTGCCATGCTTTTTCGTCAGAGTACGTAAGAGTTCCATCCCACTCACCGATGCATGTTCCATGTCTTCCATCATTTGCTGTTGCAGTCGTTTCACTTGATCGGAGAAAGGCAGCTTGGCGTCCAGTTCCACCTCTAATAGCGAAAAGGTGGCAAACTCGCCGATCACGTGGTTCACGTCTGGGTGTACACTCGGGCGATTGAATCGAGGAATATTCAGCGTGAATGCAGACTCACCGGACCATTTGCCAAGCACAAGACTGTAAAGGGTCATCAGAACACTGCTCAATGTCACACCATGCTGCTGCGCATAGCCTTTCAGTTGCAGGGTTTGTTCAACCGATAACGTGGTTAAAAAGCGCTGGAACCCTTGTCCTTGTGGCTCACGTCGCGTCATTGGCAAGGAGGGGGCTGCGGGCAAAGTATCCAGACGCGGTTCCCAGTAAGCTTTCGCTTTAAGCGCTGCCTGACTTTCCTGTTGCTTCTGTTGGTAGATCACGTAATCGCGGAACGTGAGCGTAGACTTTCTCAGCCCCTCCGTGCTGCCGTGCTGATACAAGGACGCGAACTCTTTGAGTAGGATTTGATAACTGCGACCATCAATGCACCAGAGATCCAAACTCAGATGTAAGCGGTAATCGCGGTCAGCCAATGTCGTCACCACAACATGATTTTGCGGCCACTGTGTTAGATCTGACTTACGATGCGCCAACTCTTGACGCAAGGTATCCAAACGCTCGGGCACACTGTTGAAGTCAAACAGCTCAATGTTCACCTGAGGAAAACTGGACAACACTTGCTGATTCTCTGAGTCCAAAACTACGGCGTGCAACATGTCATGTCGCGCAATCACGGTATTAAGCGCCCATTCGAGTCGTTCAATATCGTACGACGCGCTCTGGAACTCCAAGTACAAATGCATCGCCACATCACCACCGTCCAGTTGACGGCTTCTGCCCAACCAATACGCTTGCTGCATATCCGTCATGGCAAACGGCTCATAACGCGCGTCACTGTCTAACGCGACGACTTCCCCCTGCGTCTTAGGAAGTTTCAGTCGGTCAAGAAGCTTTGCTCTGGTAGAGTTTGGTACCTGCGTCATTGGATGATCTCTATCTCTTCGGGTTGTTCTTCAGCTAACGTAAGTAAGGTCTGCATAAACTGACCAAATGTGCGTTGGTTTAAAAAGTGACTAATGGGAAACGACAGACCGAGTTGTTTTTCGAGCTGATCGCAAATTTGAATTGCCGCTAACGAGTTGCCTCCTAGGGCGTAAAAGTCACTGCCCTCATGTATCGAGACACCGTCACCGAGTTCGGTTTGCCACAAGGATTTGAGCCACAATGTCAGCTCATCATCGTCCTCATCGACCCGTGTCGGGGACAAATCCGGTTCCATTTGCTCGCCTCGCCAACGAATGCGATGGGTGGCCTGCTCGCTCCAGTATCGAGTGGTATCAAAACAAGACACCGGAATATGACCCGTGGGTGAGCGCGTTCCATCAACGTTCAAACGATCGCAGCAGAAAGCGATCGCCTTGGCCTGCGCCAACAGTTTGGCCTCCTCGTTAGACGAAAACGTTGTCGTCACCGAGCATTGACTGAGCACCGCCTGAACTAATACGCTCAATACACTGCGCCCCCCACATTCGATCAGCGCCACGTCTTGAGCCCGAAGTTGGTCAAGCACTAAGTCAAAACGAACCGTCTCAGTCAGGTGTTTTACCCAATAGTCTGCATCGACGTGGGTCAGCGTTTGGCCCGTTAGTGCACTGATCCAATCCCGCTGGATCGGGCGAAATTCAATCTGCTCACACGCCAAACGAAAAGCCTGCTTAGCCGCGTACATTTGTCGCGAATGGAAACCATGTGTGGTCTTGAGCCGTTTCGATTGATGGTTAAGGCCAGCAAGTTCACCCTCAAAGGCTTGAAGTGCCGCATCGGAACCCGCCACGACACACTGTTGCTCACCATTGACCACCGCGAGGTCAATCTCCGCGGGCAACAGCGGCAGCAAAGCCTCGCGACCCAAACTCACCGCCAGCATCCCCACTTTGTCAGTGCAGTGAGCCTCAATCGCCAAACCACGTTGGCAAACCAACCAGACTGCTTGTTCCTGTGTGAGAGCACCGCTGATCACCGCTGCGGAAAACTCGCCCAAACTGTGTCCTATCAAGGTGTCAAATTCGAGCCCTTGCGCCATGAGTGATTTCGCCAATGCAAGCTGATAGCAGAATTGATAGTAATGCGCCCCACCAGCGTGGGAAAATGCCAACTCAAATGGCATATCCTCTTGCCAAACCGCCGAGGCCGGGGCGATGCCCCATTCGCTTTCTAGCACCACATCACACTGGTTTGTGACTGCTTGGAATGTAGGATCCTGTTGGTAAAGCGCGCGCCCCATCCCTTGCCACTGTGCACCCTGTCCGGTAAACGCAAACACCAATCGCTTAGCACCACGTTGGATACTGCCATCGCTGATGGCCTGATCAAGTGCTTGCCAGGAATCACCAACAACCGCGAGACGATGCTCAAAATGGTGACGATGGTTCACTAACGTCCAAGCCACCGCTTGCAGCTCAGACGCCTTCGGTGTCTGCGCTCTCAGCCACGCTTGCCATGAGCACAGTTGACGCTGTAACGACGCTTCACTAGTGCCACTTAAGAGCAACACACTCAGCGCTTGTGACTCTGTTGCAGAGAGAGCAACAGCGTGGCTCAGTGGCGGGGCTTGTTCGACAATCAAATGAGCATTAGTGCCACCAAACCCCAGCGAACTGATCGCAGCACGTCGGTATTCGCACTCGGGCCAGTTGATGAGTTTGTTGGGGAGAATAAAGTGACACTTATCAAGATTCAGGGCCGGGTTAGGAGTGGTATTTCCCGCATTAGGAACAATTTTTCCGTAATAGAGAGACAACACGGTTTTGATAAACCCGGCGATGCCCGCCCCTGCGTTCGCATGGCCAATGTTGCTTTTTACCGCCCCTAGATACTGAGCTGACGTGCTTCCACCATACACGTCGCTCAGTGCGCGTATTTCGATCTCATCGCCGAGTTGGGTACCCGTGCCATGAGTTTCAATATATTGAATTTGGTTCGGTGTGAGCTCTGCCAGTTGCAAGGCTTTTTGCATCACTGCAGACTGCCCCTCAACACCAGGGGCCATAAAGTCCATTTTGGCGCGCCCGTCGTTATTGATCCCAGCACCGCGGATCACTGCCCAAATATGGTCACCGTCAGCAACCGCATCTTCCACACGCTTGAGAACAACGGTCGCAACCGCATGTCCATTTAAGGTGCCCGATGCGTCCAGACTGAATGGTGAACACTGGCCATTGTGTGACAAAATGCTGCCCGGCTGACGGACATAACCAAGGTCTTGCGGAAAACTCAACGCTGCGCCACCCGCAATCATCATGTCGGCCTGATAGGTCTGAAGCTGCAAACAAGCAGTGGCGATGGCCACCAATGAACTTGAACACGCCGTCTGCACCGTAAGCGCCGGACCGGTTAAGTTCAGTTTGTAAGCCGCCCAAGTCGCCAAAAAGTCGTTACTATTGCCGGTCAATACCTGCAACGCTTTCGCGTGATGGTTGGCATCTAAATGGGTGCTGACCGTCTCGCCCAAGTACTGGTTGGGGTTGCTGCAAGCGATGATGCCTGCGTTGAGCGTTCTCAGTTTCATCGGGTTGTAGCCGGCATGCTCGATCCCATGCCAGCACGCTTGTAAGAATCGACGGCATTGGGGATCCATAGTCTCCGCCTGCATGTCATTCATTTCAAAGGCACGTGCATCAAACTGATCAACATCATCAATCGGCATCGACCATGGCACATAGTGCTCATCTCGTGTCTTGCTGCTTGGCATGCCCATTTCTGTCGCAACCTCTGGGGCCGTATATCGACCCGCACTTTGACCTGATTGAACGAGTGACCAAAACTCATCAATGTTCCTGCAACCGGAAAATTCTCCCGACATGCCAATGACGGCAATGGCGCCCAATTCAGATAAAGTATCTATATCAGAGTGAGTCATGTGTGTAGGCTCCATTACTTGTTCATTCTTCGCTTAAAGCGTTGTTTGACTGAGGCGTGGCATGGCGTTTTGATGCTCTGCTCGCTTTGGTTTTGCTCGGCAGATGCCTCTGTTGAGCGAAAGCGAGTCAGCATCATACCCATCGATTGCAATGTCGGCGCAGAAAACAGATCTGCCATCGTGACGTTGTCGTACCCTAAGTCGTGTTCAATATGATGGTGCAGCTTGTAGAGCAGAATCGAACTGCCACCCAGTTCGAAGAAACTCTGCTGGTCGGAGATGGCATCGCAGCCAAGTAACTGCTGCCAGATCACACGCAGTGGGCCAACGTCCACGCTTTGAAGCGCTTCAGCACGAGTCGGCGTTGACTGGTTGTTCACGGGAAAAACAGGGCAAATCGGCTCTGCACCAATCAGGTAATCCCCTGCAGGTAACGACAGAAGCGATGGCATCGCCTGAAGACAATCCTCGGTTTGGAGCGCTTGCAGCCCAGCACGTTTCAACGCCGTAATATCCACTTCTCCCACAGACATCCCAGTGCCTTCCCATGCACTCCAACCAAACCAACACGCCCGTTGTCCTTGCTGCCTTAGTTGCATCACAACGCTGCGAGTGGCGGCTTGCGACATGTTGTAAGAGAGACTTTGGTGTCCACCTCTGACCCCATTTAACGAACCAAACACGAACCACTCCGTTGCCCCAACATCGTGATCGTCACTCAGGACACCCACTAGCTGTTTCAGGCCACCTTCATTGACGGTTTTCACCGCAAACAACGTCGACGGAGTTAAGCTTTCTAGAGAGTCACGATGAAACTGTGCTGCCAGATGAAACACTCGCCCAGGTGCTTGATTCAGGAACGGTCGACCAATTCGCGCCTCGTACCATGCCGCTTGAAGCGTATCTCGTGCGCTGAAATCCACAGGAATCCAGAAGTACTGCTCTGACGTCAAACACTCGGTGAACTTTGGCTTGGAGCGAGAGAGTAAAACGACAAATTCGCCAGCTTCAATGAGCATTTCCAACAAGTGATGAGCAATGCCACCTGAAGCGCCAGTTACCACGGAATAGGACGCCGTTTTGAGCGCGACGGGCGTCGAGCCACGTTGCCACTGCATGGCAAACTCACGCTCTTCAAACCCGGTCATGCCATCAAAGTGGAGCCGCTTAGCCCGGTTACCCGTCGGCACTCGATTTGCCTTCGAGGGGCCGACGCAGGTAACCACTTGTATCGACACCCCAGTGACACAGGCTTCAAACGCCTGAGCCCAGCGTTCTAATTCCGGTCCTTTCGCGATTTCAGTGATCAGCACCAGTTGCTGAACGGTGTGCTGAGCGAGTCTTTGCTGAATATCATTCGTGTGATGCAGTAATGCGTCCACGTCGTGCGCAGATAGCGCCACCACAGCGCGTTCAGAGGCAGCGCCTCCGGCAATAAAATCGCCCAGCGAGACAGGTGTGACCGATGTCAGCGAAGTATCAAGAAGTGGTGCAGAGAGTAACCTCGTCATCACTATAGGGTTGTCATTTAAGGCTTTGTCGCTAAGCCAATGCTCAACCATTTTGCGACGCTGAATTTTGCCCGCCGTCGTTTTAAGAAAGTCCGCGACCTCGACCCTTACCAGTTGGGTCGGATAAAACTGCAACGTTTCCGCGAGTTGTCTGCGGATACGATCATCGATATCCAGCTGAGGCGCGGATGAGGCAGCAACATAGAAGACCACCGCCGCATCGCCCTGATCTTGGTAGCCCGCTGCCGCCACACAGGTTTCATCCACCCCTTCCACCGAGCCGACGACGGCTTCTATGTCATGGTTGAAGAAATTCATACCGTTGAGCACAATCCTTTCTTGCAACCGCCCCGTCAGATAGAGCTCGCCCCCCACGATGACGCCACAATCGCCGGTATCAAACCACCCATCGCCAACAAAGGCTTTGTCATTGAGCTCGGGAGCCGCTAAATAACCCATGGTGATAGAAGGGCCGCGCAATTGCATCTTGCCGACCTCGTACTCATTGAGTACTTCATCGTTGTCGTTCACGATACGAATTTCCGTATTGGCGACCGCTTGGCCCAACGAGACAAATTCACTGTGTCCAATCTGGGTGTAGTCATCCATACTGTCTATCGCATAACTGTGTAACGACAGTGCTTTGGTGGAAACCACAGGGTGAATGGAGATAACGGTGCACGACTCTGCCATACCAAACGCTGGGGTTAAAACATGTGGACGTAAGCCCCAAGGGGTAAAAGTTTCGATAAATCGACGTACCGTGTCAGCCACCACCATCTCACCGCCATTGATCAGCTCCTTGAGAGAAGACAGATCGTAGTGCTCTGTGGTGGAGGCCAGTTCACTCGTCATTAACTTGTACGCGAAATTCGGACACCAACTGTGCGTCACTTGATACTCTTCGATCAGCGCCAGCCAACGCAGCGGAGACTGCAACACAAACGGCGTGGAGACGTGCACTTGTTCGCAGCCAAGATAGGTGTCACGCAGATGGGTAAACAGCAAACCACCAACATGATCAAACCCCATCCAGTTGAGTGACACGTCGCAGGCGAGTTGACCACGACTTTGGGTGATCAAATCACAGTAGTCGACAATCGTCTGATGACTTTGTTGAATGCACTTACTTTTGCCAGTCGAGCCCGAAGAGAGTTGAATGATGCCCGGACTGCCTGAGTCAATGGTGACCTCTAGATAGGGGGAAGCTGAACACTCACTTGGCACTACAATCTGTGCCTCTTTCACGCTGAGCATTAGCCCTGAGAGCGCCTGTTTGCCCGAAGGACAACATACGATCACTGCGTGATTCAGTTGAGTGTAAGCATCAACAATTTTGGTTAAGCCATCCTGCGTGGCCACTTGCGGTGCATTGATTGTCGCGGGCTGCCCCCCAGCCAATATAACGGCCCAGAAATTCACCACATACTGAGCTAAATCAGCAGCCACAACGATCACTGGACGACCAGCTTGCGACCACGGTTTGCCCTGCTGTAATCGCCCAGCCATCTGCACAGCTTGCTGATAGAGAGCTTCATAAGTCAAGATACTCCGATTCCCATCACTCGCGACAAACGTCAGGGGTTTATCTGGGTGTGTTTGCGCCGTGTTCTTTAGCATATGTGCAAGGTTTCGTGGTCGTGTGTCCGCAGGGGGCAAATGAGCACCTTTGATCCAAGCCTGAGTCAGAGGAGGTTCAAATGCCGAAGACAATTCGTTAAACGCCTGATTAAACTGTGCAAGCAAAGCATCGATGTCCGGTCCTTCATACCACGCGGGGTCGTACTCTACACTGATAGTGAGTTGGGTGTTCAACGCTGCCATTTGGATCGACAGAGGCAATTTAGCCTGCGTGTTCTTCACCACCTCAAGTTTATGAGGCAACGCAACATACTCGGAGTCCCAATCGAAACTCTGATAGCCAATCACCACCTGTGTTAATGGGTTATCGTGCGCAGTACGATGAGGCATAACGGCATTGACGATGTGACCAAATGGAACACTCTGATGGACGATGCTCTCTCGCCACTGTGCTTTCACATTACCTAAAACCTGTTTAGCAGAGGTGGTTAACAGGTGGTGCTGGGTAACGGGCACCACGTTATTGAAATAACCCAAACTGGATTCTAGATCTGTGTGCAAATCACGATTGGCGACCGCCACCCCCAACACCATCCGGTTACAGCGATATTGGCGGCCTAGAGCCAAGAACCAAGCGGACAGCAGCGTGTTGAATCGATCACTCGACGCCACTGCACTCAAACTGGCCTCGCTCAGTTGGTACTCCGCATGGCACGCCTGACTGCTGCTTGGTTGCTTGCGACGCAGCCAATCATTTTGTTTTGGTGCACACGCGAGCAGATCTTTCCAGTACTCTAGGCTCTGCTGCCATTCCCCTTGAATCTCGGCTTCTTTCTGATGCTGGGCAAAATGATCGGCACCCAAATTTTCTTCCGTCTTGACAGCGCCCAAATTCTGTCCATAGGCTTGGTCCAACATCCGGCGAAAACGTGCAGTGCTCCAACCGTCCCAGACGATATGATGTACCAATACGACCAAGCGGCAAGCCTGCGCTGTTTCAACCCACCAGAATCGCCACAAGGGTGGCGCGCTCAAATCGAACGGTGTCTCACTTACCTCAGCAAGCCAAGCTTCATAGTCTGGTTCATCCAGTTCGAGTTGCTCAAATGGTACGATCGACGTATCCGACCGATACAGCACAACTTCACCACCTTCGCGTTGAAACCCGCTGCGCAGAGCCGGCTGCTGCACTTGAACATGTGCGAGCACCTCTTTGAGACGTTCAAGATCCGGTCTTTGCTCAAATCGCAGAGAAAAACACAAGTTATAACTGGCGTTGACCGAAGCCGATTGGCACAGCAAATACAGATTCTCTTGCGACACCGAACACTGCGGATGAGCATTGAGCGCATGCGGCGTTGCTGACGCTTTAAGTAATGCCATCAGCGCCGGTTTATGATTTTTCAGTGACTCAATTTCATCACTTGTCAGTGCTCGCTGCGCTTCATACCCCAAATTTCCATCATTTGTAATATGCAGAAAAATGCCGTCTGCTCGCATCGACTGCAGTAGCTTTAGCGCGATTCCCATTAGATAACACCTGCTTCTTTAATGCTTGATTGGACGGGGCGGGTCGTTACAAGCGTCTCAATTAATTCGGCCATTTCGCTCAATATCAGTGAGTCGTACACCAGCCCCAAGCGCAATGACAGCCCGAAGGCTTGGTTTAATGCGTTCGTTAACGAGTTCACTAACAGCGAATGACCACCCATATCAAAGAAGTGACTGTCAGGGTCGCGAGGGCATATCCCCGTCAATGACTGCCACAACTGAGCAATATCGTTCTCTGTTTTCGTCAAGGCTCGCGCATTGCTCGAACTTTCCGGTTGCTGTTGAAGGCCCGCTGTCACGGCTCTGAGATCTACCTTGCCTGTTGCAAGCAATGGCATGTTGTCCACACCGAGCCAAACCTGCGGGCGCATGTATCGAGGTAAATATTTTTCAGCCAGATTCTGCAACGACTGCGGTGACACCGTGTTCGGGGTATACATGACCCCAATGCGCTGTTCATCGACCATGACCACAGCCAGTTGTGTAATGGCTTCGTGTGCCGTCAACGTCTCTCTGATCTCAGCGAGTGACACTTTTTGGCCACGAATTTTTACCAACTGCTGTTGACGTCCGACAAACACCACTTCGATGCTTTCCAACGCCGGATTCTCACTGTGAAGCTGGGCCATGTCGCTACTAGCAAAGGTGGCCTCTCCGCGAGCATTCCGAGGGAAAGGCGTTTCACCCAGATAGCCAGCGATCACTTGTGTCCCCGAGATCATCAGTTCGCCTTTTCCCCCTAACGGGGTGAGGCATCCCCAGTTATCACGCAGCTCAATGCGCGTGTTAAAGAACGGTTGGCCTAAGGTAATGTGCGGATGGCGTAAATCGATACGTTTTGCCAGCACATCGGCTGCCACTTCGGCACTGCCGTACACGTTCCACAGTTGTAGATGCGGCCAGAGGTTCTTCACCCGTTGAGCAAGCGTCAGCGACAGGGTTTCACCGCTCAGAACCACATGCGACAACGAGCGATAGTGGGACACCATCTCGGGATATTTCTGTCCGTGCTCAACCAGTGTTTCCATTAAAGATGGCACCATGACTAAGCGCGTCACTCCATGATTGGCGATGCATTGGGCGAACGCCTCAGGGTCACACTGAGCCTGAGTTGGGATCAGGGCAAGCGGGATACCTTTCAGCAGTGGGGTAAACACCTCTGCAATGGAGTCAACAAAGCTGATCGAAGTTTTGAGTGCACACACTTCGTGCTCAGCATAAGGCATCTGTTGCCAAGTCCAGGTGAATCGGTTCAGAGCACTCTCCTCTGTTGCGGCTACGGCTTTCGGCGTGCCTGTCGAGCCAGATGTGAAAGTCACGTATAGGAATGGCTTGTCGATTTGACGCGCTTCGCCGCCTAAATGCTCGATATCTTTGACGTGGCTTGGGGCAACGTACGGCACGCCAAGGTCAATATTGCTCTGACCTAACACCAATTCGCATTCCGAAATGGCCACCATCTGCTGCAGTCGTCCGTTCGGCAAATTGGTCGCTAACGGAACATAACAAGCAGAAAGTTTGATAAGCGCGAGCAATGACACCAACCACTCTTCACCAAGATCGAGATGAACCCCCACTCGGGAATGTTCACCAATGCCAATGGAGGACAGCGCTATAGCCAAAGCATGAGCACGCTCATCGAGTTGGGCAAAAGTGAGCGTGACGGTTTCATCCATATAAGCTGGCGCGTGCGGTCTAGTCTCCACGACCTTTAGCCAAAGCGCTCGAACAGTCTCTGATGGAATCGGCAGCGATGGTCCATTGAGTACCGCCTCTTCTGGTTCAGCGTTGTAACAAAGTGTACGGAGCTGTCGCGACGGCTGTGCCAGCATTTGATTGAGTAATGTTTGGTATTGAGCCAGTAGCTGACGCATGCTAAACGCAGTAAATAGCCCAGTTCGATACACTAGGTTGATCCGACCGCTGTCCTTGTTTAACTGAACATTCATCTCCAGTTCAGTCGACAAAGCCGCTTGCTCTGTCGGTTTGATCACACAACCCAACTCGCCTTCGAACGATTTCGAGTTATCCAGAACAAAGCTTGTCTGATACAGCGGGTGACGACGACCGTCACCACCCGCGTCCACTTCACTAACCACACGGTCAAAAGGCAATGTCGAATGCTTCAACGCGGCAAGCAGCGTTTGGGTTTGGTTTGCAATGAGCTGTTCAACACTCCAGTCAGCATCGAGACACAGACGGATCGCCACATTATTGAGGAATAAGCCCGGAATGTTTTGGATCTGCGCTGTCGGTCGATTCGCAACATGCGTTCCTATCACCACATCATCCTGAGCCAGATAGCGACTGATCAACAGTTGAAATGTGGACATCATGACGGCAAATTCAGTGCTGCCCTGCTGCTCAGCAAATACTCTGATCGCACGAACGGTCGCGGTATCCAGCGCCAGCCCTTCTGTCGCGGCAGAAAAATCGTTGTACTGAGGCGCAAGCTGAGTCGGCAGCAATGCTGAGTTCTGATAGCCCTCTAATTGACGTTGCCAAAAAGCGATCTCGTGTTCCGCAGCCTTTGCTTGCGATTCCCATTGACAATAATTGAAGTAATCCGCGCGGTCAGGCTGTCGCTCATGTTGCTCACCATAGTTGTCTTGCCATGCTTTCAGTAAGACCTGCAATGACCAGCCATCAAACAGGGCATGGTGCACTGTCAACAGCAATTCATAATGTCCGTCTTCGTGCGTGACAAGCTTTGCCCTCCAGCCGTGTCCGGAGGTAAGATCTAACCCTTCCCGCGCTTGTTCGCGACTCAAGTTTTCAATGATCGACTCGTTGAGAGGTAAACGATGGACGCTGACACGCGGCATCTCTGTCGTTCTTATCCAATGGCCCTCCAATAAGGTCGACTGAAAGACATCGAACTGCACTAAGGTGCGTTCTAACGATGCATGCAGTCGATCAATGTCGCAGCCCTGCCGAAGCGCAATTCTGAACGGAAGATTAAACAGGTTCGGCTGCTGGGTCATTTGTTCTACAAAGCAAATGCGTTTTTGCCCTTGCGACAGTTCCGCGCCAGAGAGTGGTCTGTGCGATAGTGCCAACACTCCCACGTCAACATTGTCCAACATCAACGCGGCTTGTTGCTCGACCGTGCGAAGCTCAAACAAACTGACCACCGAATGTTTGTTGTGACCTTGCGGGAACATCAGTGCAAACAATTCAACCGCAGTCAGTGAATGACCGCCAAGTAAGAAAAAGTCATCGTGCGGTGTTTGCGGCGCTCGACCTAGCACTTCTTCCCACAATACGGCGACAACACGATGCTCTGGTCGTGTAATGTCAGCCTCCACTTGGCGCTTTGCGGTTAATGGCTCGCAGTGCATCGAACTCAAGGCAGACTTGTCAACCTTGCCATTGGCAGTCAGTGGAATGCTCTCAACCACAAAATACAAAGAAGGGATCATCTGCGCAGGCAATTGAGCCTCGAGCAACGCGTTTAGCTCCTCTACCGACGGGTTTTGCCCCGGCTCGGCCACCAAGTACGCTTGTAGCTCATTACCCTTAACCACCACTTGCGCCTGCTCGATCGCACGATGACTTTCCAGTGCACGATGGATCTCTTGAGATTCAATGCGATAACCACCCACCATGATCTGGTCGTCTTGACGACCGATAAATTCGATATTGCCATCTGAACGATAACGACCAATGTCACCCGTGCGGTAGTAACGCTGACCATCCGTCCCTTCATAGAACTTTTCGTTCTCTAATTCAGGCCGGTTCACGTACCCAGGCGTCACTCCGACCCCACTACAACAAAGTTCACCTTCCACCCAAAGCGGGCAATCTCGCCCGTGCCGATCTAAGATTCGGTACTGGTTATTGGCGATAGGTTGACCATAAGGGACACTCGACCAAGTGTTATCAAAGGTGGTCACCTCATACATGATATTCCACAATGTCGTCTCCGTCGGCCCACCAACGGAGACCAAGCGAGCATTTGGTAACATTGCTTGCATCTCAGAATGGGTCGATAGCGGGATCCAGTCACCACCTAAAAAGGCGACACGAACCTCGTTGAGGAGCTTGGATGGCGTCTGTTTTAATGCCGCGAGCAACATTTGCATCAACTGAGGGACGCTGTTCCAGCAGGTCACTCCGTAATGGGTCATCTGACAGAGCCAGCTCTGCGGATCACGGTAATTCTTCGACGCTGGGTACACCAAAGCACCACCCGTTTTGATCGCCGCCAACAAATCAAACCACGCCATATCATGATGCAGTTGGGTCAGTCCGAAAAACACATCTTGTTGATCAAACTGAAAGCGTTGAATGGTCGCATTCACCGCGTTGTGCATCGCTGCTGCGGCAATTTGAACGCCTTTGGGCTGCCCTGTTGACCCGGATGTATAGATAATTAACATGGTGACTGACGACATTTGCCGTGCTGGCATTGCTAGATCCGTTGTCGTACCCGCGATGTCTAACGTGCTAACCCCAATTTGAGCCGCCAGTCCCTGATACAAAGTGGAACATAAAATCAACGGCGCTTGCGTATCTTCAGCGATAAACTGAAGACGGCTAACTGGATTCGAACCATCCACTGGCACAGCGATATGACCCTGATGGTGGATGGCCAAGTACGCCGCCATTTGCTGCCAGCCTTTTTCTGCCATGATCAAAATGGGTTGGTGAGGGGCAAGCTCGCATTCAGCGATCTGACTGGCGAGTACACTGACGCGCGTCGCCAATTCAGACCATGTGGTTTCACCTTGTTCACACGCGATCGCCATCTGATTCGGGTAGCGAGCGACGGTCTGAGTAAAGTCGGTCCACACATCTCCAATTAATAAGACCCGATCTTCGGTCAGTACCATAGGCGCAATCTCAGGCAGTTGAGCTTGAGTAGCGTGCCCTAACAGGCCCAAAATGCTGTCGATAAACACCGCGAACATTTGCCCGACTTGACCTGGGTAGAATTGGTATTCTCTGGCATCCCAAAACACGTATAAACCATCACGGCTCTCGTGGTACTGACAATCGATCTTCACCTGCGGTGTCTGTGAAATCGCGTATTCCAAGCGACCAAATTGCTGGAGTGTGTCTATGAACGACTGCTTTTCGCCACTCGGCGTAATCCACTCTGGTGCATTGGTAAACACAAAAGGCATCGTCTGGACACTGTCCGTAAGCGCATTTCTTTTGCGCAGGATATCAACACCCGACACCCCAGCTTCGACACTCTCTAGCACCGACCGTTGAGCCTGCTTAATGCGGTCAGCTCGATCCATCTCGACACTAAAATCAAACCCAACCAGAGAAAACGTGGCAAACTCACCAATGATTTGATGGATTCTAGCGTCGTCAATATTGCGATTGAATCGTGGCACATTCACTGTAAAACGGTCATTGCTCGACCACAGGTGAAGAACCTCTGCATACAAGGTCAGCAACGTGGAAGCTAACGTCACGCCCTGACTGGCACACCAACGCTTAAGCTGTAATATCTGCTCGTTCGACAACCAGCGATCATACCGCTGGAACACGGGTGTCACGGACGAGCGCTGCCGCTCTGGAACGGCCGGCGCTGGCGGCAATTGATGGGCTTGTTTGTCGATATACGCAACCTGCTGTTGACTGAGCGTACCCCCAACATGGCGGCAGTAATCCCGAAAAGTTAACTCGATCGAAGGCAGTGGCTGCGCACTACGATACAGTTGCAGCCATTCCTGAAATAGGATTTGGTAACTCCATCCGTCAATACACCAACAGTCGAGGCTCAGACATAAAGTTTTCTTATCGTGCGATGCCACAACTTCAAACTGATGTTGGGGCCATAAAGTAAGGTCGTAATTAGCATGGGACAAACGCTCGCGCGTTTTAGCCACTGTCGCGTCAAAGCCATCCTCAGCCTCAACCACAGTGAACGGTTGTACCGTCACCGCATTGAGTACCTTCTGGTGTCCATCCGGCGTCACCACCGCACGCAACATGTCATGGCGTTGGACCATGGTGTCCCACGCAAGCTGCAACCTATCAATATCGAGCCCAGTTGCGTCTATTTCAAAATAGAGGTGGATCGCGACACCACCACCTTCCACAGACTGACTGCGGCCCAACCAGTAAGCCTGCTGGTTCTCATTGAGTTCAAATGGCTCAAAGCGCTGCGCTTCTGACGAGTCAATCACGCTCGTAGAAGCTGACTCACGGAAGTAATCCAGAAATTGGTTTTTATGAGACTTGATCAGCGCCACCTTTTCAGCATCGAGCGCACCGTTCTCGCTCGATACTTTTAACTCGCCATGCATCGCTCTGAGTCGGATTCCTTGCTCTTTAAGCTGCTTTAAAAGAGAAAATATCTCGTTGTGATTCATAGTTAAAACGTCCATTCTTGCGTCGTTTCGTCTTGCATTTGATTCCATTGCTGCAGCTCGGCCCAATCACATATCGCCTTGGGTGAAGAATTTTCGACCAGAAAGGAGAGTTCGAGGCGATGAGAAAACGTCGAGCGAAGTTGGGTAAGAAGTTGCATCAAGTGCAGAGAGTTACCACCCAGCTCAAACAGTGATTTGTCGCTGCACTCGACAGGAGCGCACAACAACGCTTCATAGATTGCTAATACTGTTTTCATCGTCTCTGAGCAGGGAGCATCCAATACCGTGGTCTGAGTTGGTTGCATGAGGGCGTCCAACGCTTTCTGATCTACTTTTCCATTCGGGTTCAGCGGGATGGACAACACAGGAAGGACAACTGCCGGCTGCATGTAGTGCGGCATGTGAGCCAGAGAGTGCATAACATCCAAGACTTCACTACCATCAACACTGGTGTAAAACGCCTGTATTTGGCGTTTGACCGGACACATTCGCACATAAGCCGACACCACCTGAGCATGGCATCGTAACGCTGTCTGGATTTCACTTAGCTCGATGCGAAAACCATTGAGTTTGATCTGTGAGTCCACGCGCCCGACAAACTCGATCTCTTGCTCAGCCGATACGCGCGCGTAATCTCCGGTCAAATAGCCGCGCTCGCCGTTAAACTCGATAAATTTCTGCTCGGTTTGCGCCTTCGCACCAACGTATTCCGTGGCTAGCCCATCACCAAAGCACACCAGTTGACCCACTTTGCCCTGCGGTACAGGTTGCTGCGCGTGATCAAGCAGCGTGATTTGCGTACCTTTGACCGGTTTACCTATTGGCAGATCTCTGCTTTGATGCGCGATAGCGGGCTCAACCACGTGCGTGGTCGTAAATATTCCGTTTTCTGTCGGCCCATAGCAGTGGATAAACTGCGTAGTTGGCGCTTGCTCCAATGCCCTTTGCACATGAGGCATCGATACTTTTTCACCACCAAACATCACATAAGACAGAGTGCCGAACACCGAAACGGGCGCATCGGCAATACGATTAAACAGCCCGGAAGTGAAAAACGACGTGGTGACACCAAACGCTCGTAACGTATTCGATAACACGTGGACATCTAGCACTTCGTCTTTATCCAATATTGCCAGCGTCGCACCGTTATACAGTGCTCCCCACAGCTCCAACGCAGAGGCATCAAACGCTGGGTTAGCGATATAGCTAAAAACTTGCTCTGACATCGGGCCTAAGAAGTTTGGCTGGTCAACAATCCGCGCAATCGCGCGTCCCGGCAAAGCGACCGCTTTCGGCACACCTTCAGACCCCGATGTGAAGTACACATAGTTCGGTTTGCTAAGTGTGAGCGGCGTTGCTGTCAACTTCACAGATGGCGTCTGCACCTTTAGTAAAGAGTCAATAACGATAAGCTCGGCATCGCAACTCAGTACGCGAGCTTTTTCAGATCGGGTGATCACACACTGGCACTGCACAATCGCCAACTGAGTCTCGACCCGCTCCAGCGGCGTGTCGTAGTAAATAGGCACAACCGGATATCCGAGCCCATGGCAAGCGAGAGTTACAACAATTTGATGCACATCCCTTTCCAAATACAGTGCAATAGGCTGATCGGAATGGCAGTGGCAAGCCAAATGCGACATGAATGCCTCAACCCGAATAAGCAACTCCTCGTAGGTCCAAGTCAGCTGAGTAGAAACAATGGCGGTGCGGTTAGGGTGACTGCGCGCTTGATGATAAAACGCCAAGTATAAGGCATCGTCAGACGTCCACTCATTTGGCGCTCCCCTCAACCAGGTCTCATCTTTCCATGCTGTACTCTGACAGTGTTGAAGGAACAGCTCAATCTCGTTCGCGTGATAGCCAGGGGAAAAATGAATCGTTGCGTCAGAGCCGAACGTCATTACCAACGTATCGTATTCGCTGCCAAGCATATCGTGTAGGTCTTCGGCAGCTCGCGCATCAAAACTGACCACTGTGCGAATATGTCGTGATGGTGATTCGACAGACTCAAAACGAAACTGCTGAACAACTTGGTGCTCTAGCGACCATTCCAATGAGGCGATATACCACTGCGCCTTAAGCAATACATTACAAACTAGATACCCTTGTCCCGTCATTTCGGCCCCAACCGAAAGGAGATGGTGAACCTGATCATCTGGCTCTCGCAAATCCAGAGACAATATTGGTAGAGATGTAAAGCCAGACTTATCTTCCACTCGGCGCACAACTGGCAGGAGGAAATAATGCGCTTCCTGTTCGCTTGGAAGGAGATAGGATTGTTCTGCTAACACGTGACGCGTCCCTGTGGTGAATTTGTAATAAAGGAACGTCAGATTAAACCAATACTCCACAAATGGTAATGATAATCACTATCAAATCCGTATGGTGAATATTTTGCTCCGCATAATGACAAAAATAATGTTGTTTACATGCCAAAATAGCCAAGTCTAGTGAAACCACTTAAACCACGGATGAAAAAATGAAGAACCCCGCCCCCATATATATGCCCTTGATAAAGCTTGCTTTACCATTAATGTTTATCCAAATCTGTCAAGCTTCGCTGGGACTTGTCGACACACTCTTGGCTGGCCAATTCCATTACCGAGATCTTGCCGCCGTTGGCTTAGCCAGTAACATTTGGACTCCGATCGCTATCTTAATCACGGGTATCATGTACGTATTGGTGCCCAAATTTTCCGCAGCTAGTGGTCAACAGGATTCTGAGACCTGTGCGAAACTGCTCGCTCTCGGAAAACGTAACGCTGCTGTGCTCTCGTTAATCGGGTTCTGTCTGGTGCAGGTATTCGCCTTCTTGGCTCCCTATCTCATCTCCGCTCAGGACGTAGCCAAAATCACTCAAAATTATCTTCATGCCGTTGCGTTTGCGTTGCCAGGTCTCACGTACATGGTCCTTTACCGGTTTTTCAATGAAGGACGCGGCAACATGCAACCAATCGCTCTAACGGGCGCACTACTTTTGCTGATCAATAGCGGGCTGAACCTAGTGTTGGTGAACGGCTATTGGGGCTTTCCCGAACTGGGAGGCTTAGGCTGTGGAATCGCCACCGCCATCGCTACGTACTGCGCACTGGCTGGGTTAATCCTCTTGTCCCGCCGTTCGCTTCAAACCCTAACTCCCCCCGTAGGCAAAGCCGACCCCACTGAAGCGAAAAAACTATTGATCGAAGGCTTACCGATTGGTATTGCCCTCATCCTCGAAGTGTTAGCACTGACGGCGTTAGCCTTCTTCGCGTCCGCACTGGGCACTAAGGTGGTAGCAGCGCATCAAGTCGCGATCAACATTGCCATGGTTGTATTCATGATCCCGGTTGCCATCAGCAGTGCCGCGACTATCCAAGTGTCCAATTACCGTGGTAAGTCTCTGCCATCAGAATCCAAGCGCGCCGGCCTCGCCGCTCTTACTATGGCCACCCTGTATGGTGCCATCATGACCGTGGTGATCTTAGCTTTTGGCCAATACATCGCACAGTGGTTCAGCGACGATCCTGAAGTCGTGACTCTGATCTCAAGCCTCATCCTCTTTATTGCGATGTTCCAGCTTGTGGACGCGATACAAATGGTGGGTGCCGGCATCTTACGTGGGCTTGAGGAGTTCGTTAAACCCTTGGTGACCGTGTTGTTCGTGTATTGGATTATCATTATTCCCATAAGCTATTTCATCGGCGTCAAAGGTTGGCTGGTTGAGCAACCCAATATCGAACATATCTGGCTCTTACTAACATGTGGGCTGACGTTTGCTGCACTGCTGCTTGGGACGCAAAGCTACCTTCAGCTCAACAGAAACCTCGTCAGAACCGAACTCACTACTGCAATCGGGTAGGAGGAGGCCTCACGGCCTCCGTCCTCTCACACCACCGTACAAGCGTGGGTCGCATACGGCGGTTCCAAGGCATAACAACTTTCGTTGGCTTAGATTCACTGTTTAACTCCGACGCCACTATGTCTTGCCTCTCTTCATGAGTTGCAGATCCATTTCCGACTTCTCCACATAATTCTAACGTAGCTGTAGGGGTTCTACTCTTTACTGATACTCCGTACACACTGAGAATTTGTTACCTGTTTATCTAAAACCTTGGTTCAGGCCTCCCCTAAATCATAGGCACTATGCCCTCTGCTGACTTCTTATGCCCATCACACAACATCACTATTGCATTAGTCTCTAATGAGACAGGCGATAAGACCTCGCGAGGTAAGATGACACATTTCCCCATAGCTCTGCCTGGTTTACATAATCACACTTCTGTTCGAGACTTCGGGCTATTCTATCTCTAGCTAGGTTACCCAAGTTGACTATGCCTACTACCAGATTTCTGTTCGTCAAAGCTATGTTTTGCCATTTGCTTCCTTCAGATTCCACCTCACGATGGACACCCTTGCATAGGCTAACGTTTCCTGCTCGACAAAGCACGTAGAGGACTTTCACCTCCTAGGTTGACACCATGCTCGGCGCACTAAATAAATGGCTCAAGCATTGCTTGAGCCATTTATTTACTCCGCTTGGACCGACTTACGTCGATACTGTTTTGGGCTGCACATATACTGCTCTTTGAACTTCTTAGAGAAATGGCCGACATGCTTAAAGCCCACTCGATGAGCCACTTCCTGCACGGATAGGTCTCCGTTTGCCAACAGCTCTCCCGCCTTAATCATCCGTTTATTGGACAAAAAACCATACACAGTTTCACCAAAAACGATTTTGAAGTTTCTCTTGAGCTTATTATCGTTAATGCCGACTTGCCGAGACAACTGAATCAGGGAGGGTGGCGATTCCATACGCTCTTCCATGATCCTCGCCGCCAGTTGGATACAATCCAAATCTCTTGAGGTCATGCCACAGCATAAGGTCACATCTTGATGCATATTGTGATAAAGCAGTGCGAGCAACTCCAACACCTTCCCTTGCAGATAGAGGCTATTCGCAGTCTTTCCTAATTTGGAACGAAAAATCTCATCTACATTTTTAACGATATCGTTCGTCACCTGGACGGACTCAAAGAAATTGAAGTCAAAATGTCTAACAGCGTCATCCTCAAACAATGACTGCATCATTGACTTGGGCACACAAAAGTTAATGAACTTAGTTTGTGAGGTGTCGTAACGAAACTCCAGGTCACCTTGATGACAGACAAAAAACAGCGCTTTATCTTTATTAATGGTCATCGAGTCTGGTTCACCGGAAACTTTCACTTCCACTTTCCCCTCAATGGCCAGACACGCCCCAAAATAGTCTTGCGCTGATTCAGTAAAGCTTGTGGGGTGTTTGAAAATCACATCACTGTAAGTGATGTTGAATCCTGGTGCGAGCTCAACGGTATACCCATGTCCAAGACAAACCGCTTCATCAAGCTCGACTTTTGTCGTGGCATACTCGGCCAGACGATTTTCACCACCACCTTCATAACCCGTAAGCATTTTAAAGGCAGACTCAAGATTACTTTCTACATAGGCCATGATGACATCTCTCTGTATTCATCGTATGTGTAACTCATCAACCGACAATTGATAATAATTATCAATTGAGAATATACAGCATATGGCCTAGCGGGTTCAATTTAATTAAAACATAAAGTTACACACGCCACCCTTGCGATAGCAACTGATCATTCCATAACGTTTGGTATACGTTTGACGTTTTGATGAGCTGCTCATGGCGACCAACCGACTCTATTTCACCTTGTGTCAAGACAACAATTTTATCTGCATGAAGGACACTTGCTAGGTTATGCGCAACGACTATCACCGTTTTCTCTTTAACCAGCGCCGCGATCGCACTATGAATGAGCTCTTCATTACTCGCATCCAACGCTGCGGTCGCTTCATCCAACAGTACAATAGGTGCGTCTTTTAATAAGGCACGGGCAATCGAAATTCGCTGCTTTTCACCACCAGAGAGTCTTATTCCGCCTTCGCCCACCATAGTATCGAGACCGGCTGGCAATCGCTGAATGAACTCCCAGCACTGCGCTTGACGACACACGTTTTCCAAGTGCTCTAGCGGGATAGTTTGACCCATCGCCAGATTGTTATAAATGGTGTCATCAAAAAGATAGACGTCCTGAAAAACCATGCTCACGTATTGGGAAATCTCCTCTTGGCCCATGCACTTAACATCTCGTCCACCTATTGTAACCGTCCCCTCGTCCGTATCCCAAAACCGTGCGATTAAACTCATTAGGGATGATTTCCCAGAGCCAGACGGCCCGACAATCGCGGTAACCGATTTTTCTGGAAACACCATGTTGAGATGATTGAACAAACGCTTGCCTTGGTAACCAAAACACACCCCCTTAAACTCAACGTCATGTCCAATCAACGGAGCTAGCAGACACTTTTCTCTACTCAATTCTTGCTCTTGCAACACACCGTCGATGCGCGCCATCGAAGCCTTAAAAAACTGTAATTGGGAGAGTAAAATCGCCAATTGCGTTAATGGTCGGTAAAACTGCATTGAGATGAGCAAAAATAACAAAAATACCGTAAGTGAGAGTGTCTGAGTCCCTATCGAATAAAGACCAAATAGTATTAAGCAGGCAAATCCAGCTTCTGAAAAAATGATCAAAGCGGCCGGGGCCAAGCTGGCACCCATTTCAAATCGGATATTCGCATCACGCGCCTGCTTCATTTTATCCTTTAGCGACAACAGGTTTCCATTGGCTTGCCCATAGGCTCGTAATACACGAATACCCATGATGTACTCGAAGATTGCATTGCTCAGCGCATCAGCAGCCTGAAATAGCAGTCTCTTGCTACGATGAGTAAGGCGGGTTAACCACAAAAATAGAGCGGCCGCGATGGGAAAACCAACCAGCATGCTTAACGCTAAGCGCCAGTCCACAGCGAACAATCCAGCCATCAGCAGCAACAAAACACAGCAGATGCCGAGCACATAGCTGATCACATGCGAGAGTGCCTGCTCTGCAAATTCAACATCCTTGAGTAAGGTGTTGTTCAGCGTACCTAAATCGAATGAAAGCAGTGTACCCATCGGGATACGAGTGAGCTTTTTCATCAAATGGGTTCGCATCGTGTAACCAGCATGAGTACTAAACGCACTATGGGTAAGAAAAGTCGCTCTTACAGCGATCAGCCGTAACAACCCGCAAAGAACGATTAAGCCGCAATACATGATAAGTCGCGAATCAGAAGGTGACGGCTGCAACATTTCCACCAAAATAAAAAAAACGCAAAACATCGGCACCGCAGCGGTGAGCGCGTCCGCCACCGCCACTGCCACATTTTTGCCAAGAGTGGCTTTCGAGCCGTTTGATAATCGCATAATTTGCTTAAGCACAATCCATCTCCTTTTGCTCTGTGCGCCGGGCTATTGACCAAGTCTGCGTCCGCTGACTGACCTGCAATAGGTCAGCATATAGCCCTTTTCTCTCAATCAACTCTCGGTGCGTTCCTTGCTCTATGAGCGCCCCTTTTTCCATCACGAGTATTTGATCTGCCGCTTGTATCGTCGCTAGACGGTGAGCAATGATGATGACGGTTTTCCCAGCGATCAAGTTACTCAACGCGCTTTGTATCAAAGCTTGGTTAGTCGCATCTGAGTGAGATGTCGGTTCATCCAACACCACAATTGGCGCATCTTTTAATATGGCGCGAGCAATCGATAATCGCTGCTTTTCTCCGCCACTGAGACGGATCTCTTGACCGATGACGGTCTCGTACCCATCTGGCAATCGACAGATAAAATCATGGGCGTTGGCCGCTTTTGCAGCGGCTATGATCTTCTCCATTGGGTAGCTTCTACCCATTGTCAGGTTACTCCTGACAGACTGGGTGAATACAAAGGTATCTTGATACACCAACGCCATGACATCCATCCGTTGTTCTTCCGACATAGTGGATAAGGATTGCCCGCCAATCAAAATCTCACCACCGCTGAGCTCCCAAAACCCGGCAAGCAGAGCGGCAAGCGTACTTTTCCCTGCTCCCGAGGGGCCAACAATCGCAGTCAAACTGCCTGCGGGCAAACTAAAACTGACGTGGTTGACGGCGAGCTTATCGTGGCCTTCATAAGCGAAATCCACCTGTTTGAACTCGACATCAAACGCCCGAATCTCGGTTTCATTGGGGTTGGTCTCATTTTTAGGCAACGCCACAATCTTCATAAGCCGCGCTACCCCTTCAAAGACTTGCCCCAAATAGGTACCAAGCAGAGTGAGGTTAAACAAGGGCTCAAGCATTCCCACACCAAGCAAGATGCAGAGCAAAAATCCGGACACACTGAGCGCCCCCTGGGACCAGAAGTAGAGCCCAAAAGGCACAAGAAATACTAGCCCAGACCCTAACACCGTCTTGAATAGGGAGAACGGCCAAGCCGCACTTTGCGTCCAAGACTCGACATACTGCTTGTGGCTTTCGATGTTATGTTCCAACTGACGGTAAGATCGCTCTCCGATACCGAACAAGCGCACAACTGGCATGGCTTTGACGAAATCGGTCACCGAGCGATTCAGTTTTTCCACCGACTCGTGGTATTGCTCAGCTTTTTCCTTATAACCGCGAAAAAGTGCCACTTGGCATAGCAGTGCCAACGGGATTGGAATTAGCGCAATCAAGGCCATTCTCGCATCAATCAACACTAACAAGGCAAACGTGGCCAAAGGGAGCACAAACGAAGACACTAAATCAGGTAACTGATGGGCAACAAAGACTTCAATGCGGTCGATGTCTTCCGTCAGATTTTTTTTCAGCTCACCACTATTTTTTTGACTAAAGAAACCCAGTTTTGTTTTAGACAGACTGTCAATGGCAGACTGACGGATCCCGTACTGCACATGAAAGGCACAATGGTGAGATAAATACACTGATAACAACAAACAGATGTAGCGCCCTAACATGAGGACGAATGCCACGCTCGCCAGCGACCAGAGTTCGAGAGCAGCCACCCCGAGAAGCAGTCGGTCTACAATCAAGTAGACCATGTAATAAGGTCCGAGCGCCAAGACTGCTGCCATCACTGCAAGCACAATCGATAACCAGAGCATCCACTGGTGAGATTGACACTGACGAAACAGCCAAGTTAGTGGATGTATCTCGCGCTTTTGCATAATGATTCCCTTTAGATACGAACAAGGCAGCACATCGCGTGCTGCCTTGAAAATGGCATGACACTAAAATTTGGCTTCTAAATCCAGCCCAAATCGCAGTGGTTCTCCGTACGTACTGTAATCGGCTCCCCCCCAGTTGACGGAAAAGGTTTGATAACGCTCATCGGTTAGGTTTGCCCCCCACACACGGATGGAATAGTCATCGCGATAAATGAAGTTCAGATTGGCATTGACAGCCCAATAGGGGTCTTGGAACCTTTTACCCTGACCATCTTGTGCCACTTCGCCAAAGTGACTGACACTGATACTCGGTGTCAAACTCCAGTCATCGCTTAGCTGTGCTAAATAGGTGCTTTCTAGATGGACATCGTACTTCGGCGCATAGGGAACTCGGTTACCCTGCGCCATGCTCGCGCCTGTGTAACCATCAACTTGAGTGATTTTGGCGTCATTGAAGCCAAATCTTAACGCAGCTTGCCACGCTTCTGTCAGCAAGGCCGAGATCGAACCTTCTACACCCCGCGAACGAACTTCTTGGATCGATGCGATGCGAGCATTGCCACCCGCATCTGGGTAAGCATATTGGTAATTGTTAACGCGTGCTTCAAAGAGGTTGATGTTAGCCATCACAGTACGATCTAACCAGTAGCTTTTATAACCAAACTCGATCACTTCACTCGTTTCTGGCTCATACGTTTTTCCATAACCCAAACGCTCTCCAGACACCGTGGTTTCTTCGGCCATCCAACTGCCACCGCCACTCAATAAACCCTCACCATAACTGGCATACAGCGTATGATCACGGCCAAAATCTTTGCTAATCGCAAGCTTGGGCAAGAACTCGTCATAATCTGTTGAGTAATCTCCTTGGGTTTGCGCTGGGTTTAAAAACAAGTTGTAGAAAGCCGAGTCAATCTCATAATTCTCTTTGGTATAACGGCCCCCCACATTGACAGTCCAGGTAGGAGAAAAACGCCAGATAACATCAACATAAGCGGTATAGGTATCTCGACTATAATCACCAGCAACCTTGGTAAGGTCCATGTCCATCAGCGTCATCGCCGCGCGGTTACGGTTGTTTTCTGTGACTCTGTAGTATGCCGCACCCACAATCCAATCCACTGGCAAAACACCCGGCGTAGACGTCAGTCTCAGCTCTTGGAAATAGTCCTCTTCATCAAGCCATGTGTCGACAAGCATGGACATTGCCGCTGGTGTAACCGCCAGATCAGCATCAAAACGGCCAAAGGTGTTGATGCTCCTATACCCAGTCACCGAGTTAAATGCCCATTCAGGATGGAAGTCCCAGCTGAGATTCAGCGCCACACCTTTCGATTTCTGTTCAAAAACGCCATCCACATCCATCGCGGTTTGAATATCGTCCCCCCGACTTGGCTGCGATGTTCCCGGAACGTACGGGTATGCCCCACCGTCCGTTTCACCATAATCCATGTACAAACTCGCTGACCAGTCTGTATCTGGTGTCCAATAAAAACTGAGTGCCAGATTGTTTTGCGTTTTGTCGTCAACCGATTTATCTAGATAGGTATTTTCAACAAAACCTCCCCTTTTCAGATGATTAATCGCAATTTTTGCGCTGAGCACATCGTCAATCAATGCGCTAGAGGCAAGCAACTGAGCACTTTTCTCGTCATAGTTTGCAGAGCCGACTTTCACACTAGCGGTCGGCTCATTGGCAGGCTTTTTCGTGGTAATGACAATAATGCCGTCACGAGCATTGCTGCCGTATATGTTGCCTTGAGGACCTCGCAAAAATTCAATCGACTCAACATCAAGCAAAGATAAGTTAAGGCCATACAAACTGGTTTGCGGTACACCGTCGACATAAATAGGCACATTGGCCTGCTCGAGATTCCGCGGTAAACCACGAATCTGAACATAATTATAGTCACCCGCAATATCAGACAACGTAATGTTGGGGATGGCTTTGATTGCATCAGCGACAGTACGGTGGCGCTGTGTATTGATCTCTTCTGATGTCAACACATCGATACTCTGAGGGACGTCTTTGATGTCTTTCTCTACCCGCGTGGCTTGTACTATCACCGTTTCATTCACGTTGTCGGCTGCTAGAACCGGGATGGCCCCAAAGGCTCCCGAGCTTATAGCCGCAAATACTGCAATTTTATTCATTGTGAGTCTCTACATCTTAATTGTTAAAAATTAAATCAACGGAAGACTAAATGAATATAATTCTCATTTAAATAGTAAAAACATCACGAGTGGGAGCCGTTTTAGCACATTGAGTAGTTTCGAAATGCCAAACTTATGTGTTTGGAGTTAAGCCACACAGCAAACACCGCTTCAGTGTCAAGTAGAGCTGGGATATCTGCAACACCACCCATCTAGTAATCTATTTTCATTATCCATGTTTTTTCAAATATGCAAGGCGCAAAAAAAGGGGGCGAAGCCCCTTGGATTAGATATGAACTTTAGGAAAGCCCATAGCACCGTAAACATTCAGCACATCATTCCAATCCCAACTTTTCACGCCGAGTGACGTTGGTATCGGAGGGATCAGCACTTGTGTCAGAATGCCTTTCTGCCAGGCTTTTTTATTGAGTTCATTCGCTGCATTCAGGCCTGTCTCAGAGAGATCGTGGTCTGCCCAGATGTACAGCATTTTCACATTACTTGGTGGTTCAAACCTAGCCAGTTTCGGTCAGTCATCTCAGTAACGCGAAAACCAACTGTTGCCAGCGCTTGCGAGAAAGAAGCCCGAAGCGCAGATGCTCGACTTAATTCACGCTCCGTCGGTATAGGACTTTCCAAAGGCAATTTGCAGGTGACGATCAGTTGAAAGTTGCGTACCTGAGTCTGGGTCGATTCTTCTATCGGTTGAACCGTGCCCCCATCGAGGAAATCCGCACGTTTGCGTATCGACCGCTTTCATACCCGTGACAGGTAAAGAAACCATGCCGTCAATTTTGCCAACGGGCGACACTTCAGACACAGGTTCAGCTTGAACCAATGGAGACAGCGCAAGCGCCAGAATAATTGGAGATAGTTTTCGCATGAGGAGTCCTCGTTAATGTAAATCGAGGCTCAAGTCTATGCTGTTGTTCTATGTGGACTCGGTTAGATAGATTGAAGAAATCGCAATCTAACTAGGGGGCTTTATCCATTATGTTGTTCACCTTTTTTGACGCTTAATATCTCTGGCACTGTGATTTGATATCGCTCATCAAAACGTCCTTTTTCGACAACCTGCCGCTTTCCTGCACCCAATTTAATTCTTGTTTCATCTACACGATTGACCCACTGGTGATCGTAGTATCGCCCCAGAAATAGAAATATTCGGTTTGCCTGAACAGAGCTGCTTCGTTCAAGAATATCTTGTACTTTTCTATGGCTAAGATTGACTAAACCCTGAAATAATTCTGCGACATGCTCAAATGAAATCAGCTTCCCAATCGCGTCTACCACTTCATAGGCAGCAAGTTCTGCACAGCTGACAGTGAGTTCTTTCTCTTTAACCGTGATCCTTTTCAAATCTTTCTCGGGATTCACTTCAAGCTTATGGTTTCCACAGTAAAACCAATTCTGATAAGGGAATTCACGAAACCATTTCGGTAAGGACGACTTGTTTTTAACGCAAATCCAAACTTGCTCTTTGTTCAGCTGTAAATAGTGACTCAGTCCTTGGTGAGTTAAGCTGCTCAATCCAGCCAAATGAACTGAAACGCCCAACTGCACATCTAATGCTTGAATGGCATCAACCCAAGTTGGCTTTATATCGCCCTGCGCATTTGGACGATAGTACACACCAGAAGTAAGCTTCTTCAGCCAACCGTTCTGCGCGTACTTTTGAGCCAAGGAGTAGCTCACACCGTTTTCAGTCAGCCATTGCTGAAGTACTAGCGCACCAGGAGAAGTATGAGCAACAAGCCAGTTTATTTTAGATGACATTTTAAAAACCAAAGTATGAATATCACGAACAGTATAAACCACTTGGTTTATTGTGACAGGGATTTTAACACTTTAGGTATTAATATACCAAATAACGTAAACCACATTCGCTAATGTGGCATTGTTGAAATGAAAAGGTCTACACCTAGTGTATCTATTGACTATACACAAAAACCATTTAAACTGTGTATTAAGTAGATATACAGAGGATGATGTGATGGCTACAAAAACAGCGCCAATCAACATGCGAGTCCTGCCATCGGTGAGAGACATTATCGATGCCGCAGCAAGTTTAAAAAAAGTCGATAGAACCGTATTCATTCAGCAAGCAGCGCTCAATGAAGCACATAGCATACTGGCCGAGCAGCGGGATTTTGTTCTTGAAGCAAAGGCTTTTGAAGCGTTTGATAACGAACTTCGTGCAGAGCCACAGACTCTTGAAGGCATGAAAGATCTGTTTAAAAGGAAAGCGCCTTGGGAATAAGTGCACCCACTCTACTCACTGATGAGCACCAAATTAACGCCTTTCAATGTGGCATCGAAGAACTCGATACCTGGTTAAGAAAACAGGCGTTAAAAAGTCAAAAACGGGGAACTGCGAGAGTGTATGTGGTCAATGACACTGATACTCATCAAGTGGTTGGGTACTATGCCATTGCCATGGGATCAGTTTCCAGAGAGCAAGCATTCAGTTCACTAAGACGAAATAGTCCTGATCCCATTCCCATGGTGATTCTAGCAAGGCTTGGGGTGGATAATGTCTATCAAGGTCAAGGCATTGCAGCCGGTCTTTTAAAAGATTGCATCATTCGCTCAGTACAAGCAATGAACGCTGTCGGTGGAGCAGGAATCTTAGTCCATGCTATTGATAGCAGTGCGCAAACGTTTTATAAGAAATTTGGCTTCAAAGAATCGACGTTTGACCCTTTAGTACTTATGCCACGGATCTGCGATATCGAAAAATCATTGTCCGCAGAGTGAGATGACGGCTCCCCTATCACACGAGAAGCCGTCAATATTATTAAGTGCCCAGTAAAACGGCGCTGATTGCTGGAACTGTTGTGCCAATGACTTCTTGAGTGCTGGCAACGACAGGTAAGGTTGCGGACATAACACTTTCAACGACGGTTGGTGTGTTGTAGAGCCCCATACCGCCACCAATGCCCAAGGCAAAAGCCATCAAGCTTTGGCGAGCGATACCGCCCACAATACCCACCAGTACCATGGCTCCCGCTACGATCCGTCCCAAAGTACCTTGGTCCAATCTTTAAAGGGCTCATTTTCACGAACCTTGTAATGGGTAACCCAAAAGTCATCAACTTCAGCTCGTGCCAGCGCTTTTAGCCTGTCCGCTTCTAGCTGCAATAAATTTGATACTTCCGCTTTCCATTGCTCATTGACGATTTCTACCAAACCAATTCCCCCATCCAATTAACCCCAAAAGCCAAAACCACTATCCGTTTGGCGAGTTCAGGCCAGAATGCAAACGACGTTTGGCGTCTCGATTTTTTTTGGCTCAGTCATCCGCCGCCAAACAGAGCCTATTCTCATACTTTTGCGAAAATGCAATAGGCAGATAGATGAAAGGATTTGTCACCTTTCTGCCCACCTCCAGTGCACCGAATCCTGATAATGACATTTGAGTGAACCGCCAGAGTACTTGGAATAGCCCAAGCATGGCCAGTGCGGTTGATTGCAAACCGTTAGAGCACTTTGAGTACACAGGAGATAAGGATGTTTGTACTAGGCGTAGATATCGGTTACTCAAACCTGAAGCTGGCAATTGGCCAATCAGGCAGTTAACCAAAAACCATTATTCTGCCTGCGGGTGCCGGTCCTGCTGAACGTATGCCAGAGCGTATCGGTGGAGGCGATGATGACACTTGTTTGTATGTGTCTGTCGATAATGAGCGTTGGGCCGCTGGTGTTCCTGCTGGACGCCTTCAAGGCTGGGAACGAGAGCTTCACCCGGAATATCCCACCACAAAAACCTATAAGGCGCTTTTTCATGCCGCCTTGTTAATGGCTGAAACTGAGTCCATCGATTTGGTTGTCACTGGATTACCGGTTTCCCAGTTTCATGAACCACAACGTAAGTCTGACCTTGTGAAGCGTTTAAAAGGTGCCCATCAAGTGACGCCTAAGCGCAGCATCACAGTTCATAACGTCAAAGTGCTGCTATTTGGAGAAAAGGTCGATATTTCACCTTATCTGAATGCTGCCATGAAAAAGGTAGCGCCTGTTGCTCTTACAGCCATGCGCCAATCCATGCGTGACGAAAGCATTAATGCGGACTTGGTATTGATCGCCGGAGGTGGAGCCTTGGCTTATAAGGAAGCGGCACTCTATGTTCACGCTTCATTTTCATCCGAGTGTTTGGAATGATCCATACTTTAGTATTGAAGTCGATCTCATCCCAGCGCGCACCCGCCGCTTCAGAAGGTCTGGTCATCGTGTGAAGTTGCCACTCAATAAGATAACGTGTTGTTATGTATAAATTCGCGTGACCGAGCGCTCTCATTAAATCGGATATTTCGTCAGGGCTAAGCGCCTTCATGTGCTCAACAATAGGCTTTTTAAAAACATCTCGAATGCCACTCAACGGGTTATGTTCGATATAACCGCTGTTTACCGCAAAGTTCATCACCTCATTGAGCAATTGCGCGGTTCGTTTTACAGTCTCTAGCTTACCTTGACTCTCTAACCCCCTTAAGACGTCAATGGTTAACGGCGCTCGAATCGACTTAACCGGAATCGAACCCAACTTCGGTAGCGCATGAATTTCGAGTTTTCGCCAGTTGCCGTGAAGTGTTTTTGCTTTAAGCTGGCTCGATTTAAAATCGCGCCACTCTAGGGCCACTTGAAACAAAGTTTGAGCTTGCTTTGCTGTCAACTTATTTAAGTTCGCCACGAGCACCTCCTGAATCGAAAGTGTAGGTGGATTAATTGGTCGAACGGCCGCACAAAAAACCACCTACACTCATTGGTTTTTTTAACTAAATTTTCAATAACTTAATGAAAAACAAAGCATCAAAAAATCGCTATAAATGAATGAGACTCTAAGCGTAAATCGAGGTGCAAAGTGTAGGTAGTTAGATAGATGGAAAAATCCGTATACTATCTAAGCTACACCTAAAACGCAGATGGTGTAGAACAACACTAGACACTTTCGGACATAACTCATTGATTTCAATGATCTTGAGGCGTAAAAAAAGACGTCCTAGGACGTCTTCTTTCAAGAATGTGGCGGTGAGTGAGAGATTCGAACTCTCGATACGTTGCCGTATACACACTTTCCAGGCGTGCTCCTTCAGCCACTCGGACAACTCACCGTATTGTAGGTTGGTTTTGTTAACCAACGAGGCGCTAATTTAATGATTCTATTAAGTTAGGTCAAGCCCAATCCCGAAAAAAAGCGCTGTTGTTGGCTTGTTTGCTCACTTACTAGCTAATTCGTTCATGATTAGTCCAACTGAAGCGGTTGCGGCTTACCAACTAGGCTTGTTGATAGTAGCCCGGTACTCGAAACCACTTGCGGCACATATCAAGGAAGTAACCGTACAGTACGCCCATGCCACAAGAGACAATAGCGTTAGACGTTACAGCCGTAATAATTTGATCCGTTGAAGCGCCTACCGTGAACAGGATGGCAGCATAAACCGGAGACTGGAACAGAACATAAGCGATGAGGTCAGTTAGGTTTTTCGCCACACCAGAGTCTGAAATGCGTCGACCCTGACGAAGCATAAAGTCGCGGAAAAGACCATATGGCCACGCAATGGCGATATTGACAGGAATAGAAAGCGTTCTTGATGCCAGCGATTGCTCAAAAGTCATTCCTGAAACAAAGATCTCAATGATCATTCCAGATACAAAACAGAACACTACCATTGCAAACGTATCTGCAGCCGCGTTACGGATGCAAAAAGGCCCACGAGCTTTCATTTTTACCCTTACCTCAACATAAATTACTACAAAAACAACGACACAATAAAACTTTCAACCACAACCAGAAAGCACACTGGTTTATGTCGCTATTAGAGCACTAATTATTCAGAATTGGATGCTGAAGTTAAACTCAAGTGGTAAATAAACAACCACTTTTGGTGATAAAGTTAGATAAATTCGCTACCTATTGAAATCTAGATTAAAAAACACTCAACTTGGTGTAATTTAGTTACAGTAGTCTTTCATTTGTACAGCAAGGACATCTAAGTCATCTTGGTTGGGGAGTTCTCCTGCGGCCAAGCAGGATGAAATGGTATCGATATTTTCCTGAAGCAAAGGGACAGCTACGCCTTCAAGCTGCTGTTTTATTGAGCCTAAACGTTCCTGCGCCTCTGCGAGTTCTTGATTTTCAATCGCCATGAAAAACATCATCAAAGGCTCTTCAAGCTTGATTGCAGTATTTTCCTTTGAGCAGCGGAATAGCTCTGACTTGAACTGATATAACTTATCTGAGTGGCTTAGCAGGGCATCATCCAACTCAGTTTCGTCTATCGGTTTAGAAACAATGTAGTTCACTCCTGCGCCAAACATTCGTTCACGCGTGTCTTTAAACACATCGGCCGTACATCCAAAGATTAAGATCTCACTCTGAGAGCCCGCTAGGCTTCTGATTGCCGAAGTTGCTTCTACGCCATCCATGACAGGCATATGGTTATCCATAAGCACCAAGTCATAGCTTCCTGTTGCAATAGCATGTACCGCCAGTTCACCGTTCTCTACACACTCACAAGTAAACCCTTTGTTGGTCATAAAGGTATTCAGGATAATTGCATTAGTTCGATTATCTTCAACAATCAGCACTTTTAAGCCGTTGTAATCCAGCTTGCGATGTTCAATCAGCTCAGAGAACACTGGCTGGCACTGCTCAATACAGAGTGAAACTTCAAAGCTCGAACCAATCCCTAACTCACTGGTAAGCCGTACTTCCCCCTCCATAAGTTCACATAGCTGTTTTACGATCGCTAGACCAAGCCCTGTACCACCAAAGCGCCTAGTGGTGGAAGATTCTGCCTGTTCAAACGGCTTAAATACTTTCTGCTGGGCATCTTTCTTAATGCCTATGCCGGTATCTCTCACTCGGATCAGTAAGTAATTTCGAGCGTTGCGCTGTTCTTCTTTGAAATAGACTTCAACGTAGCCTCGTGAGGTAAACTTAACTGCATTGTTGAGCAGGTTGAACAAAATCTGCCGCAAACGAGCTTTGTCACCTTTATACCAACGCGTTGTTGGAACTTCAGAATAGACTTTAAATTGCAGCCCCTTCACTGCACACAAGGTGTAGTAAACGCTGTTTACGCTGCCGATGATCGATTCCAGCGGGAATGGATGGTACTCAAGCTCAAGGTGCCCTTGCTCTACTTTAGAGAAATCGAGGATCTCATTCAGCAAGGTCATCATGTGCTCCCCTGACTCATAGAGTGTTTTTAGGTGTTTGCGCTGCTCTTGGTTGAGCTCTGTCTTCTGTAAGATCTGCGCGGTGCCCAGCACCCCATTCATTGGGGTTCGAATCTCATGAGACAGAGTCGCAAGAAAAGCACTTTTCGCTTTTGTAGAGGCTTGAGCCTTGATTTTTTCTGCTTCTAAGTAGACCGTTTTTTGGTTGAACGAATCGATCAAATACTTAATCTCATCATTGCTGTTGTAGCGGATGTCGATGCTACCGCCCTCTTTAGACATATCAACACTGCGGGCGATGACACTGATTGGCGCAATGAGAAAACGGTTGATAAGGAAGTAACCTAGCATGACACAAACAAGCATGATCGGTACGATCGCGGCTTCAACCTTAGACACTACATCATAAACCTGTTCGTCCACTAAGCGTTTGGCGTTGACCACATCGACGCTCCAGTTGAAATCCCCGAACTGATGCTGGCTAATATAGATACCATCTGCCAACTGAAAGTTATATTCCATGATCACGTCACCGTAGCCGTCCCTCAGGATAACCCCTAAGTCATACTCCTCAGCATGTAAGCGAACAAATTCAACGAGTGTTTCTAGTGAGATATCTACTGTCGCCACGCCAGCAAAGACACCATTGACGTAGTAAGGCGAAGAAGCGGTAATCATCTGAACATGGGTAAAAGGGTCAATATAAACCGGGGACCAAGAAACGGTACCAATCGGTTTTTCGACGACAGAGACGTACCACGATTCCTGATCGTATCCACCGGATTCAGGGTTATCCCACGACAAAATCCGATCCACCTGCCCATCATTAGCTCGGTTAAAGAAAAGGCTTTTAAGCCCCGTATCCTGATCAATGGAGGGCGGCACTGGCCACAAACCGCCGCTAACGGTAACGCCATCAATCAGAGAGAAGAGGTTATATAGCATCGCGGCCTTATGTTCTTGATCATCGGGGTTGCTGCCCAAACTCACAATTCCCTGCAAGATCCCCAGAGAACTGTTAATTGGCTCCCCAATCTGCGACGAGATGAGCTGAGTTCGCAAATCGAGATTCATTTCTAGTTGTTCACGCGTAGGAGGCTCTACCACCAAATAGCTAATGGTACCAATTAAGGTAATCACTATAGCGAGGTAAACTGCTAGGGCGACGATGCTCTTCCGTTTCAGTGATGAACGTATATCCATAAATCTTTGAATTTTGACTGTTTATAAAAAATTATAGCGAATATATCGTGACAGCAACCTTTTTCTCCCAAGTCTGGGCTGTTACCATTGCCATATCACATGTCCTGATTTTAATAGGGTGTCTAAATTGACTCTACAACAACTGCTCGCATTACCAGAGCTTGAAGGTAAGCTCATCAACGAAGCGAAGACCCATGGTTTTATTACTGCCATGGCAGCCGCGCCTCATATCCTTACTCCCCATGAATGGCTACCTTTCCTATGGGGGGGTGAAGAAGTGGCGCCTTTTAGTGATGGCGAGCAGCTCGAGAGCTATGTTGAGCAGATTATAGCGTTATGGAATGCATACCGCCCTGCTCTACTGTCGAACCAGTGGCAGTGGCCAGAAGGCTGCGCACTAGATGAAGAAGATATCGTCACTGAAGCCACTCGCGACTTTTGTGAAGGCGTATTGCAAGGCTGGCAGCTTTCTCGTGATGATTGGGAAACCATTATGCCAGAAGACAGCGAAGACAACGCCTTACTTGGCGGCGTGCTGTTATCGCTAAGTATGCTTTACGATCCAGAGACCTCAATCGCTACATTGTCTGAGCAAGGGATTGAAGGTCTAGAACAGTTTGAAGAGATCTTCAACGCAATTCCAACCATGCTGTGCGGACTGGCTATGCGCGGCTCAATGCTGGCTGAACAAGAGTAACACTATTGAAAATGGCCGCTCGCAAAGCCGAACGGCCATTGATACTAGCTGAGTTTTTCCCACTCAAAATTCTCTATTCGCTCGTCAGCGATATAAAAAATCTTGGCTCCGGCGACAATCTCACGCTCCAGATCCGGATTGAGTTCTATTCCTTTTCCTACATCTAAAGCAATCAAGGTTGAGTGAAAGTGGCGCTTCATATAGTCGAAGGCCAGTTCGACCTTAATCGGTGACATAGATTGCGGATAGACGGTGGAATATTGCGTCATACCTCGAGTCGACGCTAACAGCTCTTGATGAAGCGCACTCGAACCTGGGTCAACCGCTGCCTTTGCAAGCATCTCTGCCCCTACTGCTGGAATACACTCAGCATTCGGGCAGTGCTGGTTTAGCAGTCGGCTCAACGCCTCATCTTTAAAATAGGCGAGTAGATGCGCACTAGGATTGACATTGGCGCTGTAGAGAGCGGCCGAAAGAGTAATATCGTCTTCCAAATTATCAACCACAATACAGCCAGCCTTATCAATTGCGGCCTTTTCCATCTCTTGTGTGTCGGTGTAACTGGTCACTTTGACGAATCCAATTTCACCAGGAAGTGGGTTTTCAATATCCGAACGACTACACAACACAATCGGGCGCTTTCCCTCTTCTTCATGTTGCAGCATTCGAATCAGGTGAATAGTGCGTTGTCCATTCCATCCTAAAAGCAATATATGATTTTCCACACCAACTCTCCGTTTTCCTAATACACCTGCACGCCAGTAATCCACGGCGCCGCCTGCTAAGCGTCCAATTAAAGCCGCAAACAGGGTTAATCCACCCGGAATAACAAGCAATGCGACAATCCACTTACCGAGCGAGGTTTGTGGTGAATGGTCGCCATAACCCACCGTCGATGCCGTCACCATCAAAAAATAGATAAAGGTCGAAGGTTCTGAAGTGAGTGCATGCTCACCACTCAGGCTAAGTAGCGACCAAGAAACAACAATATAGGCAACAACCAAGAGCGCAAGGTTGCGATTGCTCAGATTAAACAGGTTGGAATTCAACCATTTTTTAAACGTTAACCAAAGAGACATGGTGCTCCTTACCTCTAACTCACGAATGGTTATTTAAACCCAAGCACAAGTATAAAAAAACCAGCCACGAAAGCTGGTTTTTATATCTGTGACAACACTCTACGTTTACGCGTTGCCTTTCACTTGCATATTCAGTTGCTCAGCGAAGTCGAGCATACGGTTCAATGGGATCAGTGACTTAACACGAACTTCTTCATCAACAAAGATTTCATGCTCTTTACCGCCATCACGTAGCGCCGATTCGATCGCTTTCAGGCCATTCATCGCCATCCAAGGACAATGTGCACAGCTGCGGCATGTCGCGCCCGCCCCTGCTGTTGGCGCTTCAATCAGTTCTTTCTCAGGAACCAACTGTTGCATCTTGAAGAAGATACCTTTGTCCGTTGCAACGATCATCTTCTGCTGTGGCAACTCTTTTGCCGCTTTGATTAGCTGACTGGTTGAACCCACTGCGTCTGCGAGTTCAACAACGCTTGCCGGAGACTCAGGGTGAACCAAAATCGCGGCTTCTGGGTAAAGACCTTTCATCTTGCGTAAAGCGTCGGCGGAAAACTCGTCGTGAACAACACACTCACCTTGCCAAAGCAACATGTCTGCGCCAGTTTTATTCGCGATGTAAGAACCTAAATGGCGGTCTGGACCCCAGATGATTGGCTTGTCTTCAGAATCTAAGTGCTCAACAATCTCTAGTGCGATACTTGATGTCACAACCCAATCAGCACGTGCTTTAACCGCCGCCGAAGTATTGGCGTAAACCACAACGGTATGGTCAGGGTGTGCATCACAGAATTCAGTAAACTTATCCGCTGGACAACCAAGGTCAAGTGAACACTCGGCTTCTAAGGTCGGCATCAAAATACGTTTTTCAGGCGTAAGAATCTTGGCAGATTCACCCATAAAGCGAACACCAGCGATGATTAGGGTGCTCGCTGGGTGGCGGTTGCCAAACTTAGCCATTTCGAGGGAGTCGCCAACAAAACCACCCGTCTCTTCTGCTAACGCCTGAATTTCAGGGTCAGTGTAATAGTGGGCAATTAGGACCGCATCTTTTTCTTTAAGCAGCGCTTTGATGTTTTCAACATGCGCTTGTTTTTGTTCAGATGTCAGCGGTACTGGCTTTGGAGGGAAAGGGTAAACTGTTTCAATCGTATCTAATATGTGGCTCATTGCTCTTGCTCTACGCAACTTCCGGTAATCCGCGTATTGTAACCTCAACAAGCGAGTCTATTCCAGTTTCCCTAGTAATAAGATAGACAGGAAAGAAAAAAGGAGCGACGAGCGCTCCTTTTCATGGCAATTATTATTAATTCAAGCGGGTGTTCGCTAGCTTAGCCGAAGCACTGTTCGGGTACTCGTCAACCACTTGTTGGAAGTACTTTTTCGCTTGGGCAGCATTGTTGTTACGCTCGGCGATTTCACCAAGTTTAACCAGTGCATCCGCACGCTTGTTTGAATCTTTGTAAGTCACCACGGCAGCAAAGCTCTTCACTGCGTCTTTATCTTGCTTCTTAGCAAAGTAAAGTTGGCCAAGCCAATAGTGAGAGTTTGGCGTGAAACTCGAATCTGGATAGTCTTTCTGGAACTGCTGAAAAGCAGCAATCGCACCCGTATAGTCTCGTTTCTTAAGAATCAAGTCTACTGCGTTTTGATACGCTGTTTGCTCATCGATATCAGAGCTAAATGTACCACCAGTGTTAGCCGCTGAATCTTTCTGTTCTGTCTTAGCTACTGGGGCTGCCGCTTGAGCTCGTACTTTATCGAGTTCAATAAATAACTCTCGCTGACGCTGCAACATCTGCTGCATATCATAGGTACTTTTTTCAAGCTGGCCACGCAAATCGCTAATTTCATTAGCCATATCGTCTAATTGTTGCTGCATTTGCAACTGAACACGATTGCGGTTTTCCAATAGGCGCTCTAAGCGCTGAACATCAGTTTCGTTGCTACGAACTGAAGACGAAGAAGTGGCGGAATTGCTACCGCTTAGGTCGGATACTGGAGCTGGTGCAGCGAGAACAGTACTCGCTGCACTTGCCAGTAACGTTAGCGTAACAATGCGCTTAAGGTTACTGAACATGAGGTTTTCCTCAATTAGTACACTAGAACTGCACGGCGGTTCTTAGCGTATACATCTTCTGATTGACCTAGAAGAAGTGGTTTCTCTTCACCGTAGCTTACGATAGAGATTTGGTCAGCTTGAACACCAAGAGCTTCTAGGTATTTAGCAACTGCGTTAGCACGACGCTCACCTAGTGCGATGTTGTACTCAGGAGTACCACGCTCATCCGCATGACCTTCAATAGTGACTTTTAGAGCTGGGTTTTTGCTTAGGTATGCTGCGTGTGCTGCTAGCATTTCTTCGTAATCACTAGCGATAGTTGCGTTGTCGAAAGCAAAGTAGATAGTTTGAGTTTCGCGTAGTGCTTGCTCTTTTAGCTCTTGCTCAGACAATAGGCCGTTTTGGTCGATTGGTGAAACAACTGTGTTGTCTACAGTTTGAGTTTGGTTTGTCTCAGTAGAACCAGAAGCATTTGCCGCATCGTCACTTGAGCTACATGCTGTAACCGCTAGAACTGGTAGCGCAATTAGAAGCCCTTTAAGAACTTTGTTTAGTTGCATTGTTATAGTTTCCTTTATTATTGATACTTACTTGCTACAAAAACGGTGACCATGCTGGAGCACGAACTCGACCATTTGTTGCCGGTAACCTTGCTTTAAAGCGTCCATCAATAGACACCATAGAAAGAACATTGGTTTTGTTGTAGATAGAGCTGTAAATCACCATACCGCCATTTGGCGCGATGCTTGGAGACTCATCTAGCAACGTTTTAGTCAACGTCTGCATAGCGCCCGTTTCAAGATCTAGCTTAGCTAGGTTGAAACCTGTGTTGCTACGATTGACCATTACCAGGAAGCGACCATCAGGGGTAATTTGACCACCTAGATTCTGGCTCCCTTGCCATGTAATACGTTTGGTTGATCCGCTTGCCAAATCTACTTGATAAATCTGAGGTTTTCCACCCCGATCCGAAGTAAAGATGAGAGATTTACCATCTGGATGCCAAAACGGTTCAGTATTGTTCGCTCGACCGCTGGTAATTTGAGTCAATTTACGAGTATTCAGGTCTAGCGTGTAAACCTGCAAGCTGCCTGTTTTCGACAACACGAGTGCGAGCTGAGAACCGTCCGGAGAGAATCTTGGCGCACCATTGTGACGAGGGTATGACGTAACTTTCTCACGCTCACCTGTGTAGATGTTCATGATGAAGATTTCAGCTTGGCCATTTTGGAAGCTAACATAAGCCAGTTTTTTACCATCTGGTGACCATGCTGGTGACATCAAAGGTTGTTTAGAACGAAGCACAAGGCGCTCGTTGTAACCATCGTAGTCAGAAACACGTAACTGGTACGGGAACTGATCTTTATCATTCACCACCACATAGGCGATACGAGTCAGGAATGCGCCCTTCTCACCAGTAAGTGCCTCATAAACCAGATCAGAGATACGGTGAGCGTACTCTCTCATGCGTTTACCCGGTACCGTCGCTCGCTTGTTAAATAGTACATGATCTTTCGATAGCACCAACTGACCATCATCGCTAAGCGCCTTGCTTTGACCTTGAGTCAGTTGACCACGAACCACATCAACAAGTTGGTAGTTAATCACATAGTCGCCTTTGGCATCTTGCGAGATTGAGCCGGTAACTAAAGCATCCACGCCTAAACCAGTCCAAGCATTAAAGTCTACTTCGGCATCGCTGTAGGGTGTTTGTGGCATTTTGCTGGTCGCCACTGGGCTAAATTTACCACTGCGTTGAAGATCCGATGCGATCACCGCAGAGACATCTTCAGGCAACTTAGTGCTGCCTTCCCATTTAAACGGCACAATAGCGATTGGACGAGCCGAATCGATACCATCTGTAATCACAAGTTCCAGTGCCGCATTGGCTACTTGAAACGCACTCATCACGGTGAGCATACATCCTAATACTAGTCGCTTTAACACAAGCTTTTCCTTATTACTCAGGTACTACGGTTAAATTGATATTCTTAACTCTTTCGATAATGTCAGGGTCTTTAGGCAGCGGGAAACTGTTCACCTGTGCCACCGCGCGCTTCGTAGCTGCGCACAAACGGCTGTCTCCGCCTAAAACCGACAAATTACCTAATATTGCGTCTGCTCCAGTAGGGATCAGACGCAAGTTAACTCGACAAGACTTTCCCCTAAAGCTGTCCTCCAGTAGGAGATTTTGCTGAATAAGTTGGCTATAGATCGCCCCATAGCGCTGCGCTTCGTTTGCAACGTGGCTTGACCGAGCTGAAGTATTGGCTTCAGCCTCCGTCTCTAGGCCAGCAAAGATATCGTTCAGTGCCGCTTCTTGCTCTTTACGCTCACGTTCAATTCGCTCTAAGCGTTCTTTCTCTTGACGAGCTTTCTCCGCGGCTTCTTTCGCTGCTTTTTCTTTGGCTATGCGATCTTGTTCCGCTTTTTCCGCTGCTTCACGCTCACGACGTGCTTTCTCTTCAGCCGCTTTGGCCGCTTTTTCACGTTCGATTCGCTCTTGCTCAGCTTTAGCAATCGCCGCTTCTTTGGCTAATCGTTCTTGTTCCGCTTTTTTGATCGCTTGCTCTTTTGCTTTGCGCTCTTCTTCGAGCTTAGCGACACGTTGCTTCTCTTCACGCGCACGTTGCTCTTCCGCTTTGCGCTCTTTCTCTTTAGCAATACGTTGTTTTTCAGCCTCACGAGCGGCTTTCGCTTCTTTCGCTTGCTGCTCTTTTAGCTTACGGATCCGCTCTTCTTCAGCTTTGCGGTTCTTTTCTAACTGCTCGCTTTCACGACGAAGCTTATCCAAACGGTCTTGCTCTTTTTTCGCCGCTTCTTCACGCTGACTACGAATTTGCTGCGCTTGCTGCCTAACAAGGCTTGGGTCAATCACCACAGCCTGTACCATATTGCCCGTTGGCTCAGGTTTCGACATGGTAAAATCAGTCCCCCAGATCAAGGCGACGATTAAGAGTGCGTGCAAAGCCGCCGATATCGCTATCGGCTTCTTGTAGTCGTTCTGTTTAGATTTAGTTTCTTTCATGGACAACGAAAGCTATTCCTTTATGTCCGTTAGCAATCCAACCTTAGGAATACCAGCACGGCTTAATTCATCCAGTACCAAAACAACGTCAGCATATGGCGTTGCAGCGTCACCACCTACGGCAACAGGCGAATCGGGTTTGAGCGACAGTTCCGCTTTGACACGGACAATAAGATCTTGCAGTGAAATACCACGCATGACTTCTTCATCATTCACGCTCAAGCCCAAGTTACCCTCTCTGTCGATTTCGACAATGATAAAACTCGCATCACTATCGCCCGCTAATTCGGAGGCGGGCTGTGCTGTTGCTGTTTTTGGCAATTCAACATCAACGCCTTGGGTAACAAAAGGTGACGTCACCATAAAAATAATCAACAGTACTAACATCACATCGATGTACGGCACCACGTTAATTTCGGCAGTCATTTTGCGCTTTTTGGGTTGGTAACCAGCCATCGCAGTTATTCCTTACCCGATTCTCTGCCCGCCATAGCCTGACGGTGTAGGATGCTGTGGAACTCTTCTGAGAAGGTCGCGTAATTATGTTCTAACTTACCGACTTTGTTACTTAGACGGTTGTACGCCATCACTGCTGGAATAGCAGCAAATAGACCCATTGCCGTTGCAACCAGTGCTTCTGCGATACCCGGAGCAACCATAGCGAGCGTGGCTTGCTTCACTTCACCTAGCGCAATAAAGGCATGCATGATACCCCATACCGTACCAAAAAGACCGATATACGGGCTGATTGAGCCTACCGTCGCAAGGAACGGCAGATTAGTCTCAAGTTCATCCACTTCGCGAGAAACCGCCACGCGCATTGCACGTCCTGTTCCTTCCATAATAAAGTCTGGAGAATCTGCATTGGATTTGCGTAGACGAGCAAACTCGGTAAAGCCAGAATAGAAAATCTCTTCTGTACCCCCCAGTTCGTCCTTACGCTTCTTGGCGTTCTGGTACAAGATCGAAAGATCAGTACCAGACCAGAATTTGTCTTCAAACGTTTCTGCTTCTTTAGAAGCCTGAGAAAGCACTTTACTACGCTTGATGATCATCGCCCAAGAGACGATCGACATACCTAACAAAATCAGCATAACCATTTTTACTAGCAGGCTGGCCTGTAAGAAGAGGTCAAGCATCGAGATATCAGCGGTCACTATTAGTTAACTCCATAACTATTGATTGAGGCATAGCTTTTGGCCTCATTTTCTTATTATCGATACATGCTACCTTAACCATTGCCTTACACAATGTTTTACCGTCAGGATTAACGATCTCCTGACAGAAGGTTAAGGATGCTTTTTTAAGGTCAGCAATTTGAGTTGTTACCGTCAGGTGATCGTCAAGACGAGCACCTTGTAAAAAATCGATGTCCATGTGTCGGACTACAAAGCCGAGGTTTTGTTCCAATAACAGTTGTTGCGATACACCAATTGTGCGAAGTAGCTCGGTACGAGCACGTTCGAAAAACTTTAAATAGTTAGAATGGTAAACCACTCCTCCCGCATCGGTATCTTCATAATAAACCGTCACCGGCCACTCAAACTTTGTGTTGGTATCCTGCACGTTTGTGTCCACAACTTGGTTTTTGCTAAAGGGATACTATAACGCAAGTCGTCACTACCAGTGCAAGGGTAATTGAGTGTTTTCAAAGCTTGAAACAAAAAAAAGCGCAACCCCTTCAAGGAGTCGCGCTTTTTTTATACAAAATGTATGGAGTTTAACCCCACCTCACTACAACAGACGAATAACCGTTAAGTAAATCAGTATCGTCAGTGAGCAATATGGACTGAACAAAAGCTGCCAGTACCAATTGCGTGGTTTAAATCCTACCCCAAACACCATGCTAGAGCAGATCGCCCAGATCATCAGTGGAGAGATAATCGCATTAAAGCCACCAATTGAGGCGGAATAGAGTTCTGGATCCCACATCACCATAGCAACATGATAGAAACCCAGAACTAGGGATAAGACTCTAAACAGAGTCTTATCTACAGGTGCATGTAACTTAGCGACCTGTGCAGCGAGATTACTCACTGTCTTTGTCCATCATTTCTGAGTGCTCTAACCAAAGAGCGTTGATGATTCCGAATGCACACGCGAGTAGTACACCTAAAATCCATGCAAAATACCACATAGTCAATGCTCCTTAGTAAGCTGAAACGTCGTTGTCTTCGATATGTTTCTTATCTAGACGACCGAACATTTTGTAGTAAGTCCAAGTCGTGTAGCCAAGAATCACAGGAACCATTACCGCCGCAACCACTGTCATCAGACCGAGAGTGAGCTCACTCGCCGTTGAATCCCACATGGTTAAGCTGTGGTTTGGTACCAAACTTGAAGGCATGACAAATGGGAACATTGCAAAACCAGCAGTAAGAATGACACCTGCGTTAGACAAGCTTGAGAATAGGAAAGCAAAACCACCACGCTCAAAACGAGATGCTACTACCGCGAGCAATGGCATGAATACACCAAGAACTGGCGCAATCCACATTGCAGGGTAAGTTTCGAAGTTGGTCATCCAAGCACCTGCTTGTAGAGCCACTTCTTTGTTTAGTGGGTTAGAGTCTGCAAACGTATCGATTGTGCTCGTTAACACGTAACCTTCGATGTTTTGCACCCAGAAGCCACCAGCAACAAATAGTGCCACCGCAACAAGGCCTGCGATTTGAGCAACGTTACGTGCGCGCTCATGTAACGCTTCAGTGGTTTTCATCTGTAGCCATGTTGCACCTTGCAGGACAAATAGCATCAGGCTTAACACACCACAGAGCAGAGCGAATGGGTTAAGTAGCGCGAAGAAAGTCCCTTTGTACTGAGACATTAGCAGATCGTTCAGCTCAAATGGTACACCCTGTAGCAGGTTACCAAATGCCACACCAAAGATGATTGGTGGTACGGTACCGCTAAAGCAAAGTGCGTAGTCCCAAGCTTTACGCCATTTTGGTTCTTCGATCTTTGAACGGTAATCAAGAGCAAGTGGACGTAACCAAAGCGCAGCCAGAGTTACATACATTGCTAGGTAGAAACCAGAGAACGACGTTGCGTACACTAATGGCCACGCCGCAAATAGCGCACCACCAGCAGTGATTAGCCAAACTTGGTTGCCATCCCAGTGAGGGGCAATCGTGTTGAGCATAATACGACGCTCAGTGTCGCTTTTACCGATAACAGGTGAAAGCGCAGCAACACCCATATCAAAACCATCGGTCACAGCGAAACCTACCATTAGGACACCAATTAGGATCCACCAGATAAGGCGTAAGATTTCGTAATCAAACATTTAATCATCCCTCACTTAAACTTCGACTGAACGGCCGACTTTGTCTTCAACAGAGCTAGCGTTTTGTTCAAAGTGGTAGCGGCCTGTTTTCAGGCTGCTCGGCCCTTTACGCGCGAACTTAACCATTAGGTAAACTTCAGCGATGAGGAACACCGTGTAGAGCGCCAGAATGGCGAACAGTGACGTCCATAGTTCCGCAACAGTGAGCGCAGAAGAGGCTACGTGGGTCGGTAAGATTTCACCCACTGCCCATGGCTGACGACCGTACTCAGCAACGAACCACCCTGCTTCTACAGCAATCCAAGGTAGTGGGATGCTAAATAGTGCCGCTTTAAGAATCCAAGGCTTTTGTTCGATCTTCTGACGACATGTTTGAATAAACGCCGCGCCGAATACGAACAGCATGATGAAGCCACACGCGACCATGATGCGGAATGACCAGAATAGTGGCCAAACTTTAGGGATAGAATCATCCGCTGCCGCTTGGATTTGTTCTTCTGTCGCATCAACAACTTCGTCGGTGTAACGTTTCAGAAGTAGACCGTAACCAAGGTCACCTTTCACTTCATCAAACGCTGCCATGTTTTCTGGAGTCTTGTCGCCAGCACGCAGTTTCTCTAGCAACTCGTACGCGTACATACCCGTTCGGATACGCTCAACGTGCTGGTCACGTAAATCACGTAGACCGGTTACTTGCTCGTCGAATGAACGAGTCGCAATGATACCCATCACGTAAGGGATCTTAATGGCGTAATCGGTGTGCATTGTCTCTTGATTTGGCAGACCAAACAGAGTGAATGCTGCTGGAGCAGGTTCTGTGTGCCACTCTGCTTCTACCGCAGCAAGTTTCACTTTCTGAACTTCACCAAGCTCGTAACCAGATTCATCACCTAGGACGATAACTGATAGGATCGCAGCCATACCGAAAGAGGCAGCGATAGCAAATGAACGACGAGCGAACGCGATGTCACGACCTTTTAATAGGTAGTATGAGCTGATGCCTAGAATAAACATTGCGCCAGTCGTGTAACCAGAAGCAACCGTATGAACGAATTTAACCTGAGCAACTGGGTTTAGAACAACCTCAGCAAAGCTCACCATCTCCATACGCATGGTTTCGAAGTTAAATTCCGCGCCAACTGGGTTTTGCATCCAGCCGTTTGCCACGAGAATCCAAAGTGCTGAAAAGTTAGACCCAAGCGCCACAAGCCAAGTTACGGCTAAGTGTTGACGTTTTGATAAGCGATCCCAGCCAAAAAAGAACAGACCAACAAATGTCGATTCTAGGAAAAAGGCTACTAGTGCTTCGATCGCCAAAGGTGCACCGAAAATATCACCTACGTAATGTGAATAGTAAGACCAGTTGGTACCAAACTGGAACTCCATGGTTAGGCCGGTAGCCACGCCTAGAGCGAAGTTAATACCGAAAAGCTTACCCCAGAACTTTGTCATGTCCTTGTAGATTTGCTTGTCCGTCATTACGTACAGAGATTCCATGATGGCTAATAGGAAGGCCATACCTAGAGTCAGTGGTACGAAGAGGAAGTGATACATCGCTGTCAGTGCAAATTGCAATCGCGACAGATCAACTACGTCAATCATGTTTACTCCTATGTGTCGGCTGAAGACACTCTTTCCATTAATGCATTGTTATTAATCGTTGAACGAACTTAACTCGTGTTACCAGCTATAGGCAATGTGTTGCAAAAATGTACCGTAATGGTTAGTTAATTGTTAAGCATCAGCTAATATAGCTAGGGCTAATATTACTGCTAAAAACAGGTTGTTTCAAAAGGTTTATAGACAGAGTTCGCTTTGATTTACATCAACTTTTGCACGGCATTTGTGATTAAAAAAGCGTCACTTTGATCTAAATCAAACATTTTGAAACTTATTTGTTAAAGGAGGGTTGCTTATGGCTGGTAAATTACTTTTATGCAAAACAAGTGGTTAACAACTCACTCATTTACATTACCTATCTAGTGGTAGGCAATTTGGTTTAATGTGATTTCGATCACTAATAATAAAAAGCCAGCAAGAATTTGCTGGCCGTGAAAACTTATTTTTCAATTCCGAAATGAAGATACGCTCTATCGGTGGCAATCCTGCCTCGCGGTGTTCGTTGCAAATAACCTTGTTGAATAAGATAAGGTTCAAGAACATCTTCTATGGTGTCTTTCTCTTCGCCAATCGCGGCCGCTATGTTATCGAGCCCAACGGGACCACCGCCAAATTTTTCCATAATGGCTAATAGCAGTTTCCTGTCCATGTAGTCGAATCCTTGAGCATCCACGTCAAGCATGTTGAGCGCTTTGTCTGCCACTTCAGCACAAATGTGACCGTCCCCCTTCACTTCCGCGTAGTCACGTACACGTCTAAGCAAGCGGTTAGCAATACGCGGTGTCCCACGTGCGCGACGCGCAACCTCTAGAGCACCTTCGGCTTCCATCGAAAGACCGAGACAATCCGCACTGCGTTGAACAATGTTTTGTAGATCTGGGATCTTGTAATACTCGAGACGCTGCGTAATACCAAAACGATCTCGCAGAGGAGAGGTCAGAGAGCCAGCTCGCGTCGTCGCACCGATTAACGTGAACGGTGGTAAGTCGATTTTAATGGAGCGAGCCGCTGGGCCTTCACCAATCATGATGTCTAACTGATAGTCTTCCATCGCTGGGTAGAGCACCTCTTCAACCATTGGGCTCAAGCGGTGAATTTCATCGATGAAGAGCACATCGTTCTCTTCAAGGTTGGTCAATAAGGCGGCTAAATCGCCCGCTTTCTCCAACACAGGGCCGGAAGTTGTACGGATATTTACGTTCATTTCATTCGCGACAATGTTGGCCAAGGTCGTCTTACCTAAACCTGGAGGACCAAATATCAGCAGATGATCCAGTGCTTCATTTCTCAACTGAGCTGCTTTAATGAAGATTTCCATCTGGTTACGGACGTGATCTTGCCCTTTGTAGTCCTCTAACTTCTTAGGGCGTATCGCACGATCGATAACATCTTCTTCTTTGTAGATCGTATTGTCTGGTGCTATTAAGCGATCCGCTTCAATCATGACTGATACCTTTTAAACCATCGACTTCAGGGCTTCACGAATCAATTGCTCGCTACTCATCTCTGGTTTCATTACCTGAGAAACCACTTTTGAGGCTTGGACGGGTTTGTAACCCAACGCGAGCAGTGCACTGATCGCTTCTTCTTCTGCGCTCGACTGAGCAGCTTCTGGCACTGAGTCAATTGGTGCGGCATCAGTGTAAGGTGTAAAGAGATCACCAGCACTCCAACTTTTGAGACGGTCTTTCATCTCAACCACAAGTCGCTCTGCCGTCTTTTTACCCACCCCTGGTAGCTTAACCAGTGTCGAGATATCTTCTCTTTCGACGCTGGCAACAAACTGGCTCGCCGTCATGCCCGATAATATGCCCAGACCCAGTTTAGGACCAACGCCATTTGCTTTAATCACTTCTCTAAACAACGCACGTTCTTTGACTGTATTAAAACCGTAGAGTAGCTGCGCATCTTCACGTACCACTAAGTGAGTATAGATGATTGCTTCTTCACCAACATTTGGTAGCTCATAGAAACAGCTCATCGGCATCTGAACTTCGTAGCCAATGCCGTTAACTTCAATCAATAATTCAGGTGGTTGTTTTTCAATTAGAATGCCGCGCAGACGTCCAATCACAGTGGATACTCTTAGAAATGAATTTGCGACAGGATAATAAAGAACTGGATAGACATCCAGTTCTTTATCATTATTGACTAGATTTTTGAGACAACTTGATCAAGTTGAGAGGTCAGTGTGCGGGCTGCATCGACCTGTATGTTGAGCTCGGCACCATTGGTAGGTCTATCGATAACGACCTCGACGGGCACTGCTTGCCTTTCCTGCCATTGCAATCAGGGTTTTATTGGTATTGGCATGACAAATTGCCACACCCAGTGCATCGGCAGCATCAGCTTGCGGACGACCAGGTAACTTCAGCATCTGTTGTACCATGTGCTGAACCTGCTCTTTGTCTGCCCCGCCCGTTCCTGTCACCGCTTGTTTGATCAATCTTGCCGCGTATTCGTAAACGGGCAGTTCAGCATTAACCGCAGCGACAATAGCGCTACCACGAGCTTGACCAAGCTTTAATGCTGAATCCGCGTTTCGTGCCATAAAGACTTGTTCTATGGCAAAAACGTCCGGTTGAAACTGAGTGATGATTTCTGAAACTCCGGCGTAAATCTGCTTCAATCGCCCAGAGAGCTCTTTTTCTGAGGTGCGTATACATCCACTACCAAGGTACTGGAGATGACGACCATTTTGACGTATGACCCCGTATCCCGTGATTCGAGAGCCAGGGTCAATACCAAGTATTACTGACATTGATACCTAATCGATATGTTTTTTTGTTCAGTGACACATGTTAAAGCACTCTTTGTGCTATATCGAGGTAATTATCGCTCGGCTTGATAAGCCAGACTCAAGACTCACTTCAATAACAGGGGTTGCCTCTGCCACCAGCTTCTCTCCGCTCCAGTAGTCGTACCAATAGACAGGTTGATCCGCAGTTAAAGTGATGTCACGTGCCGCTTGCTGATAATTAACAAATAAAACAATCGATAAAAACCTAACAAAAGCTAAAAATAGCTCACCTTTTCGCCATTAATGGCAATAAATTTAGATAAAGATCACAATAATTGTAAGTTTTTATCTAAACATTTAAAAAACCAATGGGTTGGTAAAGTTCAAAATTAATTAATTCATTTTCTCAGCCAATGAGACAATCAAGAAAAACTCTTTCGTTTGACACGCGTCGACTAAACTCAAAGTACAGTCAATAAAGAGTAACCCTTTTGTTTACAAGCCGTCTTAAGATCACCGTTTGCATCACATTGAGTCTATGGGCAAGCTCCACTGCTGCAGAGACCTTGCATGCAGCCCAAACAGCTTGGCCTCCATTTATCATGGATTCTCCCATTGGCAAAGGCATCGCCCATGACATGGTCGTTAATGCGCTCACCTCTTCAGGTTACACAGTCCAATTTACCGAGAAACCTTGGGCAAGAATTCTCAAAGAGACAATCAAAGGCAAAAACGACGTCATTATCGCAATATGGAAAACGGAAGAGCGAGAAAAGACCTTTCTGTTTACGCAACCTTACATGTATAACCAAATGGCCGTTGTTTCGTTACGAAAGAGCAACTTCAAGTTCAAGTCCTTAGAGAGCTTTAAAGATAAGCGCGTTGCTCTGATTAACGGCTACGCCTATGCGGGAAGCCTACTTGAGTATGACCAAATGAAGCCAGTTATATCGATCGACCTTCCGAACAGCATTCGCCTTGTCCTGACAGAAAGAGCCGATGCTTTGGTTACCGATGAAGTGGTAGGAGAATGGACGATTAAAGAAATGGGGATTGATAGAGGGCAACTCGCTTTTAGCGACGTCTACCTCGACTCGACGCCCTTGTACGCTGCGGTGCGCAAGAGCCACCCACAAGCAGAACAAATTGTCGAGGTACTGAACAAATACTTCGACCAACAAGCCGCACAAGAATTGCAGAGACTAAAAACGCGCTACGGACTAAACAGTAAGCGCTAAATGTCAAAAAACGAGCAAAAAAATACCAGCCTTTTGGCTGGTATTTTTTATCTCTTCGACGCGATTAAGCCACTTCGATTGGACCACCGAATGAGGTGACTGGCGGTACTTTGCCTGTGAACTTCTCAAAGTCTACGATACATGTGTTCGCAGATGTTGCCTGAGCAAGCTCAGATGAGCCGATGTCCATGGTCAATGTGTTTGGATCGCCGTAAGTACAGATTGCGCCCTCTTTCTCGTTCAGAGGACCATACCAAGCACCTTCTTCGATACGAACAACACCACGAGGGTAGCTATCTGTAACAACCGCACCCGCTAAAAGTTGGCCACGGTCGTTGAATACACGAACTAAATCGCCATCTTTAATGCCTTTTGCTTTCGCATCGGCAGGATTGATGTAGATAGGTTCACGGCCTTGAACCGCGTAAGTCGCACGGAACTCTTCCGATTCACACATCTGAGAGTGAAGACGCTTATCTGGGTGACACGATTGCAGCCAGTACGGGTGTTTGTCTGAACCTGGACCGCCGTGAGAACGCTCTGTCTTCTCGAACCACATTGGGTGCTCTTGACAATGTTCATAACCGTAACGACCGATCTTACGAGAAGTAATCTCTAGGAAACCTGAAGGAGTACCTAGAGGGTTGAGCTCCGGATCTTTACGGAAATCTGCGTGACGAACCCAAGGCTGACCTTCACCAAAGTCTAGTACGCTCTTCTCCCAGAACTCTGCAAATTCTGGCATTTCGAACTTACCTTTATTGGCATCACGACAATCGTTGTAAAGGCTCTCAATCCACTCCATTTCGCTCATGCCACGAGTGTACTCCTCACGGCGACCAAAACGTTGAGTCAGCTCACTCATGATTTGGAAGTCAGGCTTAGATTGGAACAGAGGATCCACTAAGCGGTGCATCGCAATCAGACCTTTGCTTGAGTATGAACCGTACACGTCGATGTCGTTACGTTCCCACTGCGTACAAGCAGGTAGCACGATATCTGAGAAACGACACGTTGCTGTCCAAGCAAACTCAATCGTTACCACAGTTTGAAGCTTTTTGAATGCTTTCTTCATGCGGTTGCGATCTTGGTGGTGGTGCCAAGGGTTGTTACCCGAAATCACCATCATCTTGAAGTCTGGTAGCTTAACTTTACCGCCGTTGTAATTGATCTCTTTACCTGGTTCTAGTAGACAGTCGATCCAACGCGCAACCGGAATAGTACGGCTGTAACCATTGAAGTCGTTGTTGTCCCATTTCGGTTTCATACCTTGGTCAAGGTTACGTGGGAAACCACCAGGGCCAGCAAAACCAGTCGAAGGTACACCGATACTTGAGTAGTGGTGACCGTAAGAGATACCGCCGCCAGGTAGACCGATTTGACCGACCATAGCGGCAACAACAGCCGCTGCCCAGTATGGCTGCTCACCGTGTTGTTGACGTTGAATACACCAACCCATAAGGATCTGAGTACGACCATTAACCAGCATACGAGCAAATTCGCGAATCTTGTCTGCTTTAACGCCACAGATTTCCGCTGCCCATTCAGGCGTCTTAACAACTTTATCTTTTGTCTCACCCTGAACGTACTGAATAAACTCGTTGAAACCTAGACAGTAAGTCTCAATGAACTTCTTGTCATAAAGGTTTTCGTTGTAAAGCACGTGCGCTACAGCCAGCATGAATGCAACGTCTGTCATCGGGTTGATGTACAGGTGGTCGTTTTCTAGGTAACGTTGAGTCTTGTTCTTAACTGGGTCAACAGACAGAACGTTGATCTCACCTTTAGCGACTTTTTCTTTCAATTGAGCGAGGTACTTGTATGACTCGTGAGTCTCACAGTTCCAACCTACTTGGAGGTTTTTCACTGGGTCATTTGCCCACAAGATGATGTTGTCAGAGTTATCTAAAATCTCTGACCAAGATGTACCTTGCGCGTATACCTCGGTAGAACCTAGAACGTATGGCAGAATGGTTTGACCTGCACCTGTAGAGTAGTCACCCACTTTAGTGATGAAGTTACCATGCATGCCAACCGCACGTTGCATGTGTGCTGTACAGTTGTTGAACGAACCAGTTTGGTTCCAACCCGTTTGACCCGCGTGTAAAGCCCATGGACCGTAGTCTTTCTGTACGCGCTCTAGCTCACGGTAGAACAAGTCTAACGCTTCGTCCCAAGTCACTCGGATAAAACGGTTGTTACCGCGTGTCTCCGCACTGTATTTGTGCTTCTTCAACCAATCTAGACGTACCATTGGGTAACGCACACGTGATGGGCTGTAGATAATGCCTTTGATACCGTTAAGCATCTCTGTTGGGTTCTTATCTAACTCTAGCGGCTTGATCTCTTGAACTTTACCCGCGTAGATGTGGGCGCGGAACGCGCCCCAGTGTGAACCTGTTACTTTCCAAGTACCTACGGTCTCAGCTGCGTTTGCAGAAGCAGACGCTAATAAGCTCGGACCGATTACTGACGCCGCACTTGTCGTTGCAACGCCTTTAAGAAAACTTCTTCGTGTAATAGCCATTTAAATTACTCCATCCGACGCTTATTAGTGGTGACCTTCAGCATAATCTGAAGAGTGCTTCTGTAGATATTTCAGGATAAGTGCTTCGCTATCTGTATCCAAGTTAACGAACGCAAGCATACCGTCGAACATACCAGGCCATGTGTTGGCATCAAAGTGCGCTTCAGCTGGCTGTGTATGACAGACTGAACAGTTTGTCTTGTACGCTTCCTTCGATTTTTCCCACACTGGAGTGATATCGTTCAGCATAGATTCTTTCTTGATCCATACTTTCGCAGCCACTTTCTCCCAAGGAAGACCCGTTAGCTCGTCTACTCGCTTCTCACCTGTTGTCACCACGTTGCTGTCAGTTGATGCTTCTTTAAGAAGTGAAGCCACCGCAATGTTTTTGCCGAAATCTTCTTGAATCACGCGACCAAAGCCTTTCGCTTTGCGCCAGCCATCGATTTCGATTTCAGCAAAGTCACCTTTGTCTGCAATCACTTTTACCGTAGATGCAGGGTTTAGTAGACCCGCTTCTTGAGTACCTTCAGCATCGAAGTACACTGGCAAGTGACGAACACTCACTAATGACTGACCAACACCATAGTTGGTATTTGATGCCAATGCTTCTAAATCGCCAACGATACCGCCGATGCTGTCCATGCCAGCTGGAAGTTTGTGTGCAATACCTTTATGACAGTCAACACAGCTTTGATCTTTCTCAGCCGCTTGCTTCATTTGGATGCGAGCAGTAGGAGACATTTGCTCGAAATCCATCGATTCGTAGTTGTGACAGTTTTTACACTCTAGAGATTTGTTTGCAGAGAAACGATCCCATTCGTGTTTAGCAAGTTCGATACGACGCTCTTCAAACGCACCTGGTTCATCGTAATTACCAAATACTTGAGCGAATACTTCTTTAGATGCCTGCATTTTACGTGCAATTTTGTCAGTCCAGTTATGTGGTACGTGACAGTCAGGACATGTCGCACGAACACCAGAGTTGTTTTTCCAGTGAACGGTTTCTTGTAGCTCAACGTATACGTTGTCACGCATTGTGTGACAACTGATACAGAACTCTTCTGTGTTGGTCGCTTCCAGTGCTGTGTTAAAGCCACCCCAGAAAATAACACCAGCAATAAAGCCGCCCATAGTCAGCACACCAAGGCTGATATGAACTGCAGGGCGCGTCATTGTACGCCACAGCTTGATGATAAATGATTTCATAGTTTGCTCTCTTAAAATCTGTTCAAAAATGTGGAAATGAGCTCACGGCTTACATGCCGTGTGCACCTGGAGGTCCGAAGAAGAACACTTGCATTGCCCATACAAGGAATCCGTAACCACCAACAAATGCCACACTCAACACAGGGAAGAGAACGACCGCGATGAAGAGGAATGACTTCCACTCCAAAGAGCGTTTTTCACCACTCTCGATTTTATTAACATCACTCATACATTTGCCTATTTTGTATCTAGTGTTATTTGGATAGCTCTTATGATTGAGCTAAATTTCTTCTATCTCTAAGCAGAAATGTTAGACCATACTATAAGTAGGGTTCAATCAATTCCGGACGTTCTGCCCTTGTTATCCAACACTTTTTTGAGCTCATCCAGAGTTGTGTTTAATTGCATTCTGATGTGTCAATATACGCCTAAATATGAAGAATTGTTAATAGTAAACAAACTGTTAAATCATCCTATTATGCGCATCATTTAGATAACATTTATTAACATATACCACTTTAGAGGCACACATCTATCGTGCCAATTTTAGCCCATTTGTAACGGTGATGTAGCTAAAATGAGTGCTTTTTCTTATGTTTACCGAATTCAAGACAAGGTGAGGTTGTTCTGTAGTCTGATAAACTAGCGACGGACTAATTGAGGGAAAATTATGGACAGTGTTATAGACATAGATTGGCTGGTTTTGGCGATATTCTTCAGCTTGCTAGCTGTCCCACTAGTTTGCGATCGCTACTACCAGCTTGATCTAGGAAAGGATATTTTCATCAGTGTGGCACGTATGACATTGCAGCTTATACTGGTCGGCATCTATCTAGAATACTTATTTACTATCAATAGCTTAATTGTAAATTTACTTTGGCTGATACTCATGTTGCTCATTGGTTCCAGTGCCATCATTAGCAAAGCCAAATTGCCCGCCTCTAAGCTCATGCTGCCCATCACAACAGGTTTGGTTGTGGGGCTTTTGCCGATACTTTCAATTATCACGTTATTGGTCATCAAACCCATCCCGCTGTTTAATGCTCAATATTTAATTCCCCTTGCAGGTATGCTTTTGGGTAACTCTATGAGTGGTAATATCGTCTCTATGCAGACCTTTTTCTCAGGGCTCGAAACTCGTCGCAGTGAATACGAAGCCGCGTTGTCTTTAGGTGCATCCCCATATTACGCCACTCAACCCTTTGTGCGTGATGCGATTCGTCGTTCACTCGCTCCGACCATTGCCACAATGGCTACGACAGGTTTGGTTACCCTACCGGGAATGATGACTGGGCAAATTTTAGGCGGCGCAAGTCCTATTATCGCCATTAAATATCAGTTAATGATCATGGTTGCGATCTTTGTGATGATGACGATTTCTATCGTCTCTGCGCTCAAGCTGACGGTGAGAAACTGTATTAGCAAGGAAGGACGTATACTGGTTCACATCCCATCTACCAAATGATCTCGTAAGTTGTCTCAATGGGATTTTGGATCTTATCCACAGATTCTGTGGATAACCGTGGTGATACATCCATTACAACTGGTCTATCCAGAGCTTACAGAGAGGTCAATAAAAAAATTTCTTTGCATTCATGCGCATAAAATTTAATTCACGCAACGTAATAATCTTGTCATCTGACCCACTTAGGTTGTCACTCAGGACTTACTAGAGGGATAAAGTAATGTATTTCGATGGCAGTGACGCTACCAATACTGATAGCGAGAATAGTGATTTTCGTGACTGGCTAAAAGATGAGCCAAGAGAGATTCAGGCGTTAGATGAATGGCTGGGTATCGAATATCGATAAGCGGTTTTGCTACTAAAAAAAGCTCACAAATGTGAGCCTTATATCAAGAGATATGCGGTTAGTCTCTTAGATAGATCAACCAGTACCACATTCCGACAAACACTCCGCCGCCAATAATGTTACCTAGTGTCACTGGAATTAGGTTGTTAGTAATAAAATCGATCATGTTCAGGTCGGCATAATCAGCAATATTCGCACCCGTCATCTGCCAAAACTCAGCTGGCGCAAAATACTTGATGCCGATAGCCATTGGCACTTGGAACATGTTCGCAATACAGTGTTCAAATCCAGCAGATACGAACATCGCGACAGGTAAAATCATCACTGCAATCTTGTCGGTAAGTGTACGTCCACTAAAGGTCATCCATACAGCGACACAGACTAGTACGTTACACATTACCCCCAAAGCAACAGCGGATAAAAACGTGTGATGTAGCTTATGCTGGGAAATCGCCATTGCGTTAAGGCCAACCTGCCCATGGTCAAACATGTACTGTTTGGTCATCAACATACAAACAACAAGCAACAAGGCACCAATAAGATTTCCACCGTAGACAACCAGCCAGTTCTTAAACAGCATTTTCCACGTAATCTTGCCACTGGCACGCGCCACTAAGGTCAAAACAGAACTGGTAAACAGCTCCCCACCCGTCACTACCACAAGGATCAGACCTAAGCTGAAGGCAAGACCACCCAGCAGGCGTGTGATACCCCAAGGCAGGTCACCTGCACCTGTCGTTACTATGGTATAGAACACAAATGCGATACCAATATGGATACCTGCGGAGATCGCCAATAGGAATGATTTAACAGGATCTTTGGTTGCTTTGCCTACGCCAATTTCTGCCGCACGCTCAGCCATTTGAGGAGGTAATAATGAATCAAACTGATTGAGATTTATCATCGGGAAACATTTTGCAACATATGGGTTAGTGGGCGCGGATAATTACGTGAATTGTGATCAAATTCAAGCGTTAAATCATTCAAGTAGATAAAATCTTTTTCACCTCATGAAAACTAAGGCTAATACAAAGATAAATTTAGATAATTGCTCACTAAATCAATTGCAAATGGCATTTAAAATCAAAAACTTAAACATCAATTACTACTAAAGTAGAGAGCTGATTATTGTTTTAGTTTGAATATTCATAATAACAAACTTTATTATGCTTGTTGGCTATTAGACATTAGTATACTGACCCATTTCGCCATAACTTAAATCCCTAACATTAGGAAGATTACCCCTAATAATGACAAGCCAATATTCCGCTTAGCAGATAATTCTTTGATTCTGATCTAGTCTCTCTTCGATTGCACAGCAGATAACCAATTTCGTTCTATCCTGTTGTTAAAGTAAGGCTTGGATAACATTTCTCAACTCATTGAGTTGCCGATTCACATCATCCTGATTACCTTGAATCCAGTACGTTCGATAAGGAATTAATTATGAAATTTACGCCTGACCATATGGCTGAACTTAATCTCTTGCTTCAGTTTGATATCAGTAGTACTGCAACCGGTATTAAAGTTCACCATGACGCTTCTGAAGAGATGCAGGCGGCTGTACAGCGCCTATATGAGAAAGGGTTGTGCACACTTCCTGATGGTGGCTACTTAACTGACGAAGGTATTGAAATGGCTGAACACGCAGACAAAGCTCTGCGCGTACTTTCTAGTTAGTTTCTTGCATCCCTTGCTCTGAGGCAGGCAATGTGACCCCAAGTAGTTGGGTCTGGTTATGTTGTTCTATGATTGCCTCAACATCGATCTTCTCTAGACCTTGATTGAAGATAGCACGCCAGTTGTTCCCTTCTGGCGTGTTTTTGAATGCAAGATAGAGTAACTTACTCTCCAACATCCTACTGTTCATCCTAATCATCTTCGACAGCATCTTCTCACGCGGGTCGATACGGATTAAATAATAGGACGCTCTCCGCATTGCGCTAAACTCTTGCTGTTAACCATCTATAAGGTTGCACTCGGTCATAACACCAGTTAAATCCAGTCGCGTAGAAAAAGAAGAACACGAGAAATCCTGCTTCCAACATTATCGCTTCTAGAACTCCTATGGCTAAAAACCACGCAATGCTCGGCACCGTAATAAAAATCAGCCCTCCTTCAAAACCGCATGTATGCAGCAAGCGCACTCGTAACGTTCGTTGAAGTGCAGTCTGCGGTGAGTCAGAAACATCCACTTGCAATGCAAACATCTGCTAATGTCGATCAACTGTTGCTTCACCGCCAATTGTTGTTACGCTCTAGAAATAACAAAGTCAGCGGATTTCAGCAGGCATACAGCCCCGATATTTGGTACGCAGATAGCTACCACGTATTATTAGGCTTAATCGCTCAAGGCTTTGGCTGGGGATTTTTACCCACTAATATCGCCGCCAATGCTTGTGAAGAAAATCAGATTAAGCGAATTCCGATCGAGTTTGAGCGGCTACAATGGCAAGCCAATGTCGATGTGGTTCAGCACCAAGGGTTCGCAAATAAACCAGTACACAAGCTTCTTCGTACAGAGCTTCGTACGCTCCTATCAGGGACGAAATAATGAAAAAGATAACTATCGTAGGTGGAGGGTGGTTAGGTAAACCACTTGGCCAGTACTTGACCTCTATTGGACACAGTGTCCATGTCAGTAAAACGACACCAGAAGGCATTAAGGAACTTGAACAACTCGGTATCAATAGTTTCGTCGCGAACCTAGCGAATGGCAGTAACGATCTCGACCAACAGCTTAGTTCAACTCCAACTGACATCGTGATTGGCTGTTTTCCTCCGGGGTTTCGCAAACAGAGTGGTCAAGACTACGTTGGGAACTGGCAAACGCTGATTGCATCTGCGCAAAACAATGGGGTTCAACGGGTTGTTATGGTTAGTTCTACCACTGTGTACCCTAACCTAGCTCAAGAGATGGTCGAGGAGGATGCGACTCTCGATAAAAGTATCGATAATCCTGAGTTTAGTGACAATGCCAAGATCATGTTGCAGGCTGAGCAGCACCTAATTGATTCTAGACTCAGCTACGCAATTGTTCGTTGCAGTGGATTGGTTGGCCCCAACCGACATCCCTCTCGATTTGCGGCGATGTTAAAACAAGTTAGCGACCAAGCTCCTGCTAACATGCTTCATTTGCACGATGCTGTAGGGGTCGTAAGTTTTATGGCCTTGAACAGCATAGATGCCACCGTCAACGCCACCACCCCGAACACGGTGAATAAGGCAGAATACTATCAGGCGGCGTTAGACAGTGTCGCAAGCGATAACAAGTTACCCACTCTCGTGCATGTCCCAGACAAACGCATCATCGCTGATAAACTTATTTCGTTAGGTTATCGCTTTCATTTTCAACACACCTTAGATGCACTCTAGAAAGGTCAACCTCTTATGAGTCAATTAAAACTCTACCAGCAGATTGAACATTTATGGCAGTACATGCAGCTTTCAGACACCTTACAGCGGTCTGATTGCATCTTTGTGCTTGGAAGTAACGATATCCGCGTTGCGGAGTATGCGGCTCATCTCTATCTTGCAGGATGGGCGTCTAAAATCATCTTTTCGGGGGGCACTGGCCGATTAACTGAAGGTGTTTTTACTTCAAGTGAAGCCCAGACTTTTGCCGATTACGCGAAAGATCTTGGTGTACCAACGGCTGACATTATTGTTGAAGATAAAGCGACCAACACTGGTGAAAATGTTCGTTTCACCTACCAGTTATTGCAAAATCTAGGGCTAAATTTTGAGTCGTTTATCTTGGTTCAAAAACCGTACATGGAGCGACGTACCTACGCGACTTTCGTTAAGCAATGGCCTGCTCCTTGTCAGCACATTTGTGTCACGTCATCCAAAACCACTTTCTGTGATTACTTCAACGAGGACATTGACCTGACAACGACAGTGACAGCAATGCTGGGAGATTTCGAGCGAATTAAAGACTACCCCAAGCTCGGTTTCCAAGTTGAACAATCCATTCCAACGAGCGTAGAAAGTGCTTATCAGGCGGTGAAATCTGTTTTTGGTTAACGACCAGCTTTAAGCCGATAAACAAAAAGCCAGAGCAATGCTCTGGCTTTGTTTACATTTCCGTGTCTTAAGGATGAATGGCCGCTTCTTTCTCACTGTGATACTCGAACTTTAGCTCATCATCATTGAGATCAACTTTCACTGTACCGCCATCCACTAAAGAACCAAATAGCAGTTCATTCGCGAGTGGTTTCTTCAGTTGCTCTTGGATAACACGCCCCATAGGACGAGCACCCATGGCTTTGTCATAACCTTTAACTGCAAGCCAATGGCGAGCATCATCCGAAACTTCGAGCGATACACCACGAGCATCAAGCTGCGCTTGTAGCTCAACAATGAATTTGTCGACAACCTGATGGATCACATGTTCATCTAAGCTGTTAAACCAAATGATGTTATCCAAACGGTTACGGAATTCTGGCGTAAAGACCTTCTTGATCTCCGACATCGCATCATGACTATGATCTTGTTGGATCAAACCGATAGATTTCTTTACGGTCTCCTGAACACCAGCATTGGTGGTCATCACCAAAATAACGTTACGGAAGTCAGCTTTACGGCCATTGTTGTCCGTCAAGGTACCATTATCCATAACTTGCAGTAGCAGGTTAAAGATGTCTGGATGCGCTTTCTCGATTTCGTCGAGCAGAACGACTGAGTGAGGATGTTTGATGACGGCGTCCGTCAGCAAACCACCCTGATCATATCCGACGTAACCCGGAGGCGCACCAATCAAACGGCTCACCGAATGACGTTCACCGTATTCAGACATATCAAAGCGAAGTAGCTCGATACCAAGTAATTTCGATAATTGAACCGTGACTTCAGTCTTACCTACCCCCGTCGGGCCTGCAAACAAGAATGAACCCACTGGTTTATGGTCTGCACCAAGACCCGCGCGAGTCAACTTGATCGCTTCGCTAAGTACATCGATGGCATCATCTTGACCAAACACCAGCATCTTCATCTTCTCATCGAGCTTTTGCAGTATCTCTTTATCTGAAGATGAGACAGATTTTTCAGGTATACGTGCCATTTTAGCAACCATAGCTTCAATGTCTGCAACACCTACGGTTTTCTTACGACGACTCGCTGGAGCCAAACGACTGCGAGCACCTGCTTCATCAATAACGTCAATCGCTTTATCTGGCAAATGACGCTCATTAATGTATTTAGCCGATAGCTCAACCGCCGCACGAAGTGCTTTATTGGTGTAACGCACTTCATGGTGTGCTTCATACTTAGGTTTCAAGCCCATAAGTATCTTAGTGGTGTCATCAAGAGACGGTTCAACCACATCGATTTTTTGGAAGCGACGCGATAGCGCACGCTCTTTTTCAAAGATGTTGCTGTACTCTTGATAAGTTGTCGAACCGATACAACGCAGTTTGCCGCTGCTTAGTAATGGCTTGATTAGGTTTGCCGCGTCAACTTGACCACCAGAGGCGGCACCTGCACCGATAATTGTGTGAATCTCATCGATAAACAGGATGGCATCGTCTTCTTTTTCTAGCTGTTTAAGAATCGCTTTAAAACGTTTCTCAAAGTCACCACGGTACTTAGTACCCGCAAGTAGCGAGCCAATATCCAACGAGTAGATCACACTGTCAGCGATAATCTCAGGCACTTGGCCTTCCACAATTCGCCATGCAAGACCTTCAGCGATCGCCGTTTTACCAACCCCTGCCTCACCGACCAGTAATGGGTTGTTTTTACGACGACGGCACAATACCTGAATCGTTCGTTCTAGTTCTTTCTCGCGACCAATCAGTGGGTCTATCTGCCCTTGTTTTGCAATATGGTTAAGATTCGTTGCAAAGCTCTCTAGGCGCTCCTCTGAACCAGTATCCTCGACGTTGTCGCTGAAAGAGTCAGAGGAATGAGAGTCATCACTCGAACTCGACGCTTTGGTAATACCGTGAGAAATAAAGTTAACAATATCTAGGCGGCTAATGTCGTTTTTCTTGAGTAGATAAGCCGCATGAGACTCTTGTTCACTAAAAATCGCCACAAGGACGTTTGCCCCTGTTACTTCACTGCGGCCAGAAGATTGAACATGGAATACTGCGCGTTGCAAAACGCGTTGAAAACTCAAAGTGGGTTGCGTTTCGCGAGTTTCGTCGTTTTCTGGAATGAGAGGGGTAGTTTGATCAATGAAAACATCCAGTTCACTACGAAGCGAATCTACATCTGCCTGACATGCCTGCAAAGCCTCTCTCGCTGCATCGTTTTCTAACAATGCTAACAGGAGGTGCTCGACAGTCATAAACTCATGTCGTTTGTCTCTAGCGCGAGCGAATGCGCTGTTTAGACTCGACTCTAATTCTTTATTCAGCATAAGTACCTCCTATAAGAACAACTTAGGTTGCTCGAACAAGCGTTAGGCTTGTTCCATTGTACAAAGCAAAGGGTGATCGTTTTCCTTAGAATACATTGTAACTTGCGCTACTTTGGTCTCAGCAACTTCTGCAGTATACGTGCCACAAATTGCTTTTCCCTCATAATGCACCTGGAGCATCACCTGCGTTGCTTTGTCGATATCCATAGAGAAAAAGCGCTCTAGGATCTCAATCACAAAGTCCATTGGTGTGTAGTCATCGTTGTTTAGGACAACGTTATACATGGACGGTGGCTTAACTTTTGTTTTCTCTAACTCCAGCAGATCTGAATCTGGAGTAACCCATTCAAAATGTTTGCTCATGACTATTAGACGTTGATGTTTGACTCTTTTAATTTTACCACTTCACAGAGCAGAAGTTTTGAATTTAGTTCTTACTATTCCGAACAAAACGCTGCAATTAAATTTTGTTCTTACTTAGAGACTAATGCAGCAATTGCGTCGCTGCAAATAAAAGATTTCTATCGGCGGAAGAGATGTATCTAATTGATTAAAAAGAAACCAAAAACAATAACAGCCACTTATAGATTATCGATATTTATCAAGCCAAATCGTTGCAAAAATGTAAATCTCAAAAGTGATTTGTTTGTAAATATGTAGACTGTAATACCTTTTTCCTATTGACTGTGCTCAATCATTGGCTACATTGGTCAAATAGTGACTGAAAATTTGGCAGCGGCTGAATGGAAATTCACTTTCTGTTTACAAGGAATCAATGTAAACATTCAAACAACATCAGTAACAAAATGCATGAGGGATGTATAGCATGGCTACAGGTACAGTAAAATGGTTTAACAACGCCAAAGGATTTGGTTTTATCTGTCCAGAGGGAGAGGATGGAGATGTGTTTGCACATTATTCAACCATTAAAATGGATGGTTATCGTACTCTGAAAGCTGGCCAACAAGTGAATTTTGAAGTGGAAGAAGGACCTAAAGGCTATCACGCAAGCTACGTAGTTCCGGTTGAAGCTCAACCAGCAAAATAAAATCGCTGCCAACTTAATCGTTTTAAACATAAAAAACCCGCTTTTCAGCGGGTTTATTGTATCTAATGTCTGACTTAGCCGTTGATGATTGCGTTAAGTGTTTCGCTTGGGCGCATCAAAGCTGACGCTTTTTCAAACACAGGTACATAGTAGCCACCTAGGTCACCAGCGACACCTTGTGCATCATTCAATTCTGCAACAATCTTCTCTTCTTGCGCCGCAAGTGCTTGAGCGATTGGCGCAAATTCAGCAGCAAGCTCAGCATCGTCAGATTGTGACGCGAGTGCCTGTGCCCAGTATGTTGCTAGGTAGTAATGGCTACCACGGTTGTCTAACTCGCCTACTCGACGCGAAGGAGACTTGTTGTTATCTAGGAAGTCACCTGTTGCTTTGTCCAGAGCGTCTGCCAGTACTTGCGCCTTAGCATTGCCTGTTACTGTACTTAGGTGCTCAAGAGAAGCGGCAAGAGCGAGGAACTCGCCTAGTGAATCCCAACGTAAGTGGTTTTCTTTCTCTACCTGCTGAACGTGCTTAGGAGCAGAACCACCCGCACCCGTTTCAAATAGACCGCCACCGTTCATTAGAGGAACGATGGATAGCATCTTCGCTGACGTACCAAGCTCAAGAATCGGGAACAAGTCAGTTAGGTAGTCACGAAGAACGTTACCCGTTACTGAGATCGTATCTAGGCCTTGCTTGATACGCTCTAAAGAGAACTGACAAGCTTCTAGTGGAGCAAGGATCTTGATCTCTAGACCTTCGATATCGTGTTGAGGCAAGTACTGGTTTACTTTCTCAATCAGCTGAGCGTCATGAGCGCGGTTTTCATCTAACCAGAAGACCGCTGGCGCACCCGTTGCACGTGCACGAGTGACTGCAAGCTTGACCCAATCTTGGATTGGTGCGTCTTTAACCTGACACATACGGAAGATATCGCCTTCTTCTACTGATTGCTCCAGTAGCACTGCACCGGATGCATCAACGATACGCACTGTGCCCGCTGCATCTAGGATAAAGGTCTTATCATGAGAACCGTACTCTTCGGCTTTCTGAGCCATTAGACCAACGTTTGGTACGCTGCCCATTGTCGTTGGATCGAATGCACCGTTCTCTTTACAGAAATCAATCACAGCCTGATAGATTCCTGCATAGCAACGATCTGGGATCATCGCTTTAGTGTCTTTCTGCTTGCCGTCCGGTCCCCACATTTGACCCGACGAACGCAACATTGCTGGCATAGAAGCATCGACAATGATGTCACTTGGAACATGTAGGTTTGTGATGCCGCGATCTGAGTCAACCATCGCCAAAGGCGGTTGAGTTTCGTAAACAGCCTGTAGAGCCGCTTCAATCTCTTCTTTCTGTGCCGCAGGAAGCGTTTGAATCTTAGCGTACACATCACCCAGACCGTTGTTTACGTCAACGCCAAGCTTATCGAATAGGTCGCCGTATTTCGCAAATACGTCTTTGTAGTACACTTTAACAGCATGACCAAAAATTACTGGATCAGAGACTTTCATCATTGTCGCTTTCATGTGCAGAGACAATAATACGTCTTGCTGTTTTGCTTCTTCGATTTGCGCTTCAAAGAACTCCACTAGGGCTTTCTTGTTCATTACTGAGCAATCGATAATCTCTTTATCTTGCAGTGCAAAAGGTGCTTTAAGCTGTTTTACTGAACCCGCTGCATCAACAAACTCAATGGCAACTTTTGTCTCACCTGAAACGGTATGAGATTTTTCACTACCGAAAAAGTCGTTGTCTGCCATGCTAGAAACGTGTGACTTCGAATCTTTAGACCATGCACCCATTGAATGTGGGTTCTTCTTCGCATAGTTCTTTACAGATAGAGGAGCACGACGGTCAGAGTTACCTTCGCGCAAAACTGGGTTTACCGCACTACCTTTAATTTTGTCGTACGTTGCTTTGATAGCTTCTTCTTCGTACGTACTTGGTTCTTCAGGGTAGTTAGGTAGGTTGTAACCTTTTTCTTGAAGCTCTTTAATCGCGGCTTTCAACTGAGGGATAGAAGCTGAGATATTAGGTAGTTTAATGATGTTTGCTTCTGGTGTTTTAGCCAACTCACCAAGTTCAGTCAGTGCATCACCAATGCGTTGTTCTTCTGTTAGGTGCTCTGGGAAGTTAGCAATAATACGCCCAGCTAGAGAGATATCACGTGTATCAACGTTGATACCTGAAGAAGCAGTAAACGACTGAATAATTGGAAGAAGTGAATATGTCGCTAGCGCAGGTGCTTCATCAGTAATGGTGTAAATAATTGTAGGTTTTTCTGTAGGCATGAAATTTCCCTATTGTTCTAGCAAAGCCATCGGATGAGTAGCTTTGTGTAAATGGCCGGCAACAAGTTGATTATTCATCCCCTCACTTGTCGCGTTTTGTCCGTCTCTTTTTGTTTTGGTCGCTTCACAGCGAGTGACTTGAGCGCGGTTAGTTATAATTAAACAAAAACATGATAATAGTCTATTATCTTGTTCAACAATCCTGTTTTCGGGCGCGCAAATGATAGCTCATCTAAGCCGCTGAAGAAACTTTACAACACACTTTATTTACATTTTTGCAAGGTAGTTAACATGTCATCACGCACTCGCCGTGACTCATCTTCTGCGACATCGAGAAAGCAACGCTCTGGTTTTAAACACAAAAAATCAAATGGTGGAACCAATAAACCTTCTTCCAATGCTCGTAAAGCCTCTCCGTCAAATAAGCCCAAAATCTCGCTGCAAGATCGCAAGGTCATCGTGTTTAATAAACCGTTTGACACTTTAAGCCAGTTTACGGATGGTGATGGACGAAAGACTTTGGCAGACTTTATTCCCGTGAAAGGTGTTTATGCCGCAGGCAGACTCGATCGAGACAGCGAAGGTTTACTGCTATTGACGAATGATGGCATTCTACAAGCCAAACTTACGCAGCCTAGCTCTAAATCACCTAAGACCTATTGGGTACAAGTCGATGGCGCACCTTCCGAAGATGATTTGGACAAGCTGCGTAAAGGGGTTGAACTGAAAGATGGAATGACACTGCCTGCTGGCGTTGAGATTATGCCTGAACCGAACGTGTGGCCACGCACCCCACCCGTTCGCTTCCGCGCAAATATTCCAACAACTTGGCTAGCAATCACCATTGTTGAAGGCCGCAATCGTCAAGTTCGTCGCATGACAGCCAACATAGGTTTTCCAACTTTACGATTAATCCGTCACTCCATCGGAGAGATCACGCTGGGTGATTTACAACCTGGGGAATGGAAAGAAATAACGCTCTAATTGCACAGCAGCAATCGAGTTAAGCGACCGCTTTTCCTTGAAAAAAGGAGCACTTCTTCCCTGCTTTTTTGGCTAAGTACAGGCCGTTGTCTGCTTTAGACAACGTCTTGTCTAGACCTTCATTAAGGGTGAATTGCTCAACTCCCGCGCTGAAAGTGACATGAATGTTCCGTGAGTCGAAAATTATTGGACTTTCCATGACACTGCTTTGTAACTGCTCAATCAATTGAGGCAATCCAACGTCGGCCACTCGTTTGGGTTCGAGAAGGACGACAAACTCCTCGCCTCCCATTCGATAAATTTGTTGGCGAGTGACGACTTTATCTAAACGCCTGACGACCTCTTTTAACACCTCATCTCCACCAGCATGACCATAGTTGTCATTGATCGCCTTGAAATCATCCAAATCTAATGCAAACAGATAACAGCCATTGAGCGATAGTGGGTTTTGTTTGAACGTCGTGACTAAAGCTAAACGGTTTTGTGCACCCGTTAGCGCATCTTGATGTGCCAAAGAATTAAGTTGTTCAACCCCTCGCACGCGACTATCTTCATAGACGTGAGAAATCGCCCAGACAAATATGTATGCCATGGCGAGATTCAAATATGTCGCAAAATAAGTCATCAACTGCTCACCGAGCGAATAATAAAGAACTGTGACCTCTAAGCAGAGAAAAATAAGACTCCAAATAAATCCAATCCTGATCCCTAAGGCGAGATAGAATACGGTTGGCAACACCACCGCCCACAAATAAACCGTGCTCTCTGTTCGGCTAACGTATGTTCCATAACTGATTAAAAAAGTTAGAACAACACAATGGAATCCAAGAAACCAATTCGGCTGAGTCGATTTTCTTACATGCTGAAGCATGGTAAAAGAGACGACAAAATAAACAAGCTCTATAATACCCAACAACGTCGCGTTTTTTCCAAAATAGAAAACATTGGTTAAGCCGAATAACAATGATGTCCCGCCTAAAACAACACACATACCAACTAAGACTTTGCGCCTAAGTTGGTAGGTTGCGTCGCATTGAATCAGGTGATCGTTCATATCTGTATCTATTACCCAAAAGTGTTACGTATTTTTAACACAATGACGCATAATATTCATGCTTTGAATGTAAAAAAGCCGCTTGTTTCCAAGCGGCTGCAAATAGATTGATGTGACTCGAAAATTATTCCGCGTCTTTTTCTTTTGCTGCTGTGACAGCGATAGCCAACTCTTCAAGCGCCGCCGGATTCGCTAGGCTTGGAGCATCGGTCAGTAGACATGAAGCCGCTGTTGTTTTCGGAAACGCAATAACATCACGGATGTTCTCAGTACCGCATAGCAGCATAACTAGACGGTCAAGACCGAATGCTAAACCTGCGTGTGGAGGCGTACCGAACTTAAGTGCGTCTAATAGGAAGCCAAACTTAAGCTGCTGCTCTTGTGCATCGATACCTAGAATGTCAAATACTGCTGCTTGCATTTCTGCGTTGTGGATACGTACTGAACCACCACCCACTTCATAGCCATTTAGCACCATGTCGTATGCGTTAGAGTTCGCAGCTGCTGGGTTCGCTTTTAGCTCTTCCGCGTTAACACCTAGAGGTGATGTGAATGGGTGGTGCATTGCATGCAAGTTGCCTTCGTCGTCTTCTTCAAACATTGGGAAATCAACAACCCATAGCGGCGCCCATGCAGATTCATTGGTTAGCTCTAGATCTTTACCTAGTTTCAGACGTAGAGCACCCATTGCTTCAGCAACGATGTTTGCTTTGTCTGCGCCAAACAGGATGATATCGCCAGTTTCAGCTTGCGTACGATCTAGAATGCCGTTGATCACCTCTTCGCTTAGGAACTTAGCAACTGGAGACTGAATACCCTCAATGCCTGCTGCACGGTCGTTAACCTTCATCCAAGCTAGACCTTTCGCACCGTAGATACCAACGAACTCGCCGTAAGCATCAATTTGCTTACGTGTTAGTGACGCGCCACCTGGTACACGAATAACAGCAACGCGGCCTTTTTCGTCGTTAGCAGGCGCTGAGAATACTTTGAACTCAACGTCTTTCACTAGGTCAGCGATGTCTACAAGCTCTAGTGGGTTACGTAGATCTGGCTTATCAGAACCAAAACGACGGATAGCTTCGCTAAACGGCATTACTGGGAATTCACCGAGATCAACGTTAAGCAGCTCTTGCCACATTTCACGGATCATTTTCTCAGTTGTCGCGCGAACTTCATCAGCCGACATAAATGACGTTTCAATATCGATCTGAGTGAATTCAGGCTGACGGTCTGCACGCAAGTCTTCATCACGGAAACACTTAACGATTTGGTAGTAACGGTCAAAGCCCGACATCATTAGCAGCTGTTTAAATAGCTGTGGAGACTGTGGTAACGCGTAGAAGCTACCTTTATGAACGCGGCTTGGTACCAAGTAGTCACGAGCGCCTTCAGGGGTCGCTTTCGTCAGAACTGGCGTTTCGATATCTAAGAAACCGTTGTCATCTAGGAAACGACGGACAAAGCTTGACGCTTTTGCGCGTAGTTTGATGCGGTCACTCATTTCTGGACGGCGAAGATCCAGGTAACGGTATTTTAAGCGTTGCTCTTCAGAGTTCTTCTGATTGAAGTCCAGTGGTAGAACATCACTGCGGTTAATGATTTCTAGACCTTTGGCGATAATTTCCACTTCACCCGTAGCCATGTCTTTGTTCACTTGGCTTTCAGGACGTACTCGTACTTCACCAGTTAGTTTGATACAGAACTCATTACGTAGAGTGTTTGCGATTTCATACGCGTCTGCCATATCTGGATCGACAACAACCTGAACTACGCCTTCACGATCTCGCATATCAATGAAAATAAGACCGCCTAGATCACGACGACGGTTAACCCAGCCGCAAAGTTCTACAGTTTGTCCTGCAAGGGACTTGTTCAGGTGACCACAGTAATGGGTACGCATAATGAATTTCCCAATCTCTTTAAATTTGTTGATTACTATCTATCGGTGTTAACTTTACCGATAGAGCAAAGTTCCATTTATACGCTGAAAGTTGGTAGAGATCGACTACCCAGCATACAATTTATTGCGATTTATCATCTATTGATGCTTTTTAAAGCAATAAAGGCGTAAAACAGCATCAATGTAAGATAATTGGCGCTGATTATAGCCCCATAATGGGTGGTTCGGCAAAGCTCTATTCTTCTAATCAAATCATGGGTGTTAAGTACAAAATATGGACCGTTTACCCGTCAGACTCGGGCTGACCATGTGGTCTCACAACAATTGGCAGCAAAGCTTTTACGGAAAAGGGACTAAACCCTCTGAAAGGCTAGAAAAATATGCGCGCGTCTTTCATACCGTGGAGGGGAATACCACCTTCTATGCAACCCCGACATTAAGCACTGTCAATAATTGGAAAGCAGCCACTCACGACGAGTTTCGTTTCACCTTCAAGCTACCCCAAGCTATTACTCATCAACAAATGCTGCGAGGCAGCCAAAGTCAGTTGAAAGAGTTCATGCACATCATGCAACCGCTGCATGATCGGATTGGTCAATGGACGATCCAGCTTCCCGCTGCGTTTTCACCCGAGCATCTCGATATATTGAAGAAATTTTGTGCCCTATTTCCACCCAACTTTCCTATCGGTGTTGAAGTGCGCCATCCGGCTTTTTTTGCTAAAGGCGAAGCGGAAATTGCCTTGAATCAGTGGCTGATCGAAAGCAATTACGATCGCATAATCATGGACAGCCGCCCTGTGTTCTCTGAACCACTTGAGCCAACACACCCCCACTACGAGTCCTTGCTTGACGCCCAACAGAAAAAACCCAAAGTACCTGTCCATGCTATCGCCACGGCAAGTCAGCCGATGGTGCGTTTTATTGGCCACCCACAAGAAGAGAAGAATCTCGCCTTTTTCCAGCCATGGTTAGCTAAACTGCCTCAGTGGATAGCGCAGGGAAAACAGCCATATTTGTTTATTCACACGTCGGATAACCTTATCGCTCCGGAGCTGGCTGCAACCTTGTATAAGAGTTTGCAGCAACAGACCCTTTTGCCTGACTTATCACCATTTCCAGCAGACGATGGCGTATCACAGCTTCAGATGTTCTAAAGAGAATCACCACAAAACATGACACAGGCGTTTATTTCTCATAAAATACGCGCCTTTTTAATAGCTGTAGACCATGTTGGCGACCAAGCCGACATCTAGTGAGAACCGAGTATGAACCCTAAGAGCAATCCAGATACTATTTTTTCGGCTCCAATCGATAAAATTGGGGATTTCACCTTTGATGAACGTGTCGCAGAAGTGTTCCCAGACATGATTCAACGCTCAGTACCTGGCTACAGCAATATCATCTCAGCGATTGGTATGCTGGCGGAACGCTTCGTCAAGCCGCATTCAACCATCTACGACCTAGGTTGTTCACTCGGTGCTGCAACGCTCTCGATGCGCCGTCACATCAATCAAGAAGGCTGTAAAATCATCGCCGTAGATAACTCATCTGCCATGGTAGAACGCTGTAAGCTACACGTAAACGCGTATCGAAGTGACACGCCAGTGGAAGTCGTTGAAGCGGACATCCGCAATATTGAGATTGAAAATGCCTCTGTTGTGGTACTTAACTTTACCCTGCAATTTTTGTCTCCTGAAGACAGATATGCCTTACTTGAAAAGATCTACGCTGGTTTACGTCCAGGTGGGATTTTAATTCTGTCTGAGAAGTACGTGTTTGAAGACCAAGTGTCCAATGAGCTTCTGATTGATCTCCACCATGATTTTAAACGAGCCAATGGCTACAGCGAACTTGAGATCAGCCAAAAGAGAAGTGCCATCGAAAACGTAATGCGTCCTGACTCAAAGCAAGAGCACAAAGCGCGTTTTAAAGCGATTGGCTTCACTAGCTACGATGTCTGGTTCCAATGCTTTAACTTTGGCTCTATGTTCGCGATTAAATAGCGAGAAATTTTTCGACTCACTCATTTTGTGTCAAATTTTTAATTTAATATCAGTGATAAGACTATGTTTAATTTTGCTAATTTCTACCAGTTGATTGCTCAAGATACTCGCCTTCAACCTTGGTTAAACGTACTCCCTCAGCAGCTAACCGACTGGCAAAATGCGGAACATGGTGACTTTGGTCGCTGGGTCAAGGCATTGAACAAGATCCCACAAGGCTCGCCTGACCAAGTCGATCTAAAAAACTCTGTCACTCTTGCCAATGACACGCCTTTTCATCAAGGCGAGTTGAACAAGCTTGAAAGCCTGTTGCGCACATTCCATCCGTGGCGTAAAGGCCCGTACCATGTTCACGGCATTCATATTGACACCGAGTGGCGCAGTGACTGGAAATGGGATCGCGTACTGCCACACATTTCACCACTGAAAAACAGAAGTGTGCTTGATGTCGGTTGTGGTAACGGTTACCACATGTGGCGCATGCTGGGTGAAGGCGCTCGGCTCACTGTCGGTATCGACCCTTCTCACCTGTTTCTGATTCAGTTTGAAGCGATACGTAAACTGATGGGTGACGATCAGCGTGCGCATCTGCTACCTCTAGGTATAGAACAACTTCCTAAACTGGAAGCGTTCGACACTGTGTTTAGCATGGGTGTGCTCTATCATCGCCGCTCTCCACTGGATCATCTTATCCAATTGAAAGACCAACTGGTTTCTGGTGGAGAACTGGTGTTAGAGACATTGGTTATCGAGGGTGATGAGACTTCTGTACTTGTTCCTGTTGATCGCTACGCTCAGATGCGTAACGTCTATTTCTTCCCGTCAGCAAAAGCACTCAAGGTTTGGTTGGAACAAGTGGGCTTTGTCGATGTGCGTATTGTCGATGAAAATGTCACAAGCGTTGGAGAGCAACGTACTACTGAGTGGATGACTCACAACTCTTTGCCTGATTACTTAGACCCGAATGACCCATCGAAAACCGTCGAAGGTCACCCAGCACCAAGACGCGCGATTCTGGTTGCTAAAAAACCATAAATATTGACAGAGAGTTAACCCAAGTTCGACTTGAAAACGTTTCTCTCGTATCCAATAGCCAATACAATAATAAGGATGCTCAGCATCCTTATTTTTTGCGTATGATCATCCCTTCCTCAAATTTTGAGAGCATCAATCCAATTGCTGCTTGTTTGCGATAAAATATATACGCTAAACTTCTTATTTAATTAATAATTCTATTTACGTTCAGGTTTCTCAATGTTGACAAGATTGACCCCTTTAATGGCCATAATGCTAGTCTCTGGTTGTACGCTGACAAACAGCGAACAGCTCCACCAAGAAACACTTGCAGCCATTCAGGCTTCAGAAACAAATCTCACCACTCAATACGAAAACCTAGCTTTGCAATTGAGCAACCAGTCTGATTACATCGAGAGTCTTGAGGATCAGGTCAACTTACTTGAACAGCAGTTGTCCGATTTCAGAACTGAAGCGATGAATGAAGTCCGTAAAACTGCGGCGCCAGTCGTCCTCACTACCCCTGCTCCAGCCCAACCAACTCCGACTCATGGCATCGTGCTCGGCGAAGTAGAAAAAGTCACCATTGATTCAATCAAGCAATCTTTTGACGCGCGTGTTGATACCGGAGCTGCGACATCATCACTCAACGCTATCGATATTGAAGAGTTCGAGCGCAATGGTAAGAATTGGGTGCGCTTCCATCTTTCAGATGGAGAGAAAACACTTGATGAATCTAACTGGATCGAAGCGCCTATTCTTCGTTTCGTAAAAATTCGCCAATCAACCAATGAAGAAATCGAAAGACGAGCGGTGATTGAATTGTGGGTTAAACTTGGAAAAATCCATGAAAAAGCGCAATTTACTTTGGCGGATCGTTCTCAGATGAGTCATCCTGTACTACTAGGACGCGAATTCATCCGTGATATAGCTGTCGTTGATGTAAGTAAAAAATACATCCATACGGAAAACCAAGAAAAATAACAAGGTAGCGTAAGCTTATGACTTCAAAAATCCCTTTTTATATATCAGTTGCCCTATTAATTATTGCTGGTATTGCATTGAGCATCTTCCGCCACCAGAATTATGGTGTTCCTTGGACACCAGGCGAAGCACGTCAGGTCTGGGACATTGAGGCTCGCATTGAATTTAGTGGTCAATCCAAGCCTGTCAAAGCCTCATTAGCTGCACCTCATACTCAGACAGGCTTCACCTTAATTGATGAATCATCTTCTTCTCCTGGTTACGGTCTTTCATACGTAGAAACTGAATCAGGACGCCGCGCCGAGTGGTCAGTACGTCAGGCCACAGGACCACAAACCATCTACTATAAAGCTCAGTTCTTGGTTGACCCTCAAGCTAAGGTCGAATCAACGCCACCCACTAACGAAATGACTCAACCAACCTTTGATGGCCCCGCAGAAGCTGCCGTTCTTGCGTTGATTGAACGTGCGAATCAACGCTCTGCTGACGACATTACCTTCACTCGCGAGTTGATCAAATCAATCAACGATTCAGAGAGCCAAAATGCTTCACTACTGCTGAACCGCATGAGCAAAGTAGACGCAGTGGCAAAAATCCTTGCTTACGCCAAAGTACCAAGTAAAGTCGTTGGCGTTATCGAGCTAGAAGATGGCCGTCGTCGACAAACTATCCAGCACATGAATCAGGTATGGAACGGTAAACAGTGGGTTCTGTTTAATCCAAACAACGCTAACCCTGCCATTTCTGACAACATTCTGGTCTGGGATGAATCTAATGTGTCACTACTTGATTTAGTGGGCGGTCAAAACAGTCAGGTTCACTTCTCTATGATCGCGCAGGATATTACGCCATCACAAGCAACCAAAGATAAAGTACTCGCAGATGGTCTATTAAACTTCTCGATTCACAGCTTGCCTCTCGAAGAACAAGCGATGTTTAAAACCATCATGCTGATCCCGATTGGCGCTCTGATCGTTGTGTTCTTGCGTGTGATTATCGGTCTGAAAACCTCAGGTACATTTATGCCGGTGTTGATTGCCGTAGCCTTTGTTCAGACTCAACTCGTTACGGGTATTGTTGGCTTCTTGCTGATCGTCGGTACGGGCCTTATCATTCGAAGTTATCTATCGAAGCTCAACTTACTGTTAGTCGCGAGGATATCGGCGGTGATCATCACGGTAATTATGATCATCTCTGTGTTTACCGTTGTCGCGTTTAAGATTGGTTTAACCGAAGGCTTATCGATTACTTTCTTCCCTATGATTATTCTTTCTTGGACGATTGAACGTATGTCCATTCTCTGGGAAGAAGAAGGCGCGAAGGAAGTCGTGCTGCAAGGCGGTGGCTCACTGCTCACTGCTGTGCTGGTTTATCTCGCGATGACGAACCCATTCATTCAGCACCTGACCTTTAACTTTATCGGTCTACAGTTGATCGTGTTAGCGGCTATCTTGCTGCTAGGTACTTACACAGGTTACCGCTTAACTGAACTCCGTCGCTTTAAACCGCTAGCGGAGGAGTAAGTAATGTTTTCGAAATATACATCGCCGTTCAAGCTCCGCCACAAAGGCATTATGGGCATGAACAAGCGCAACCACAGCTACATTGGCCGATACAATGACCGTTCAAAGTATCCGCTGGTTGACGACAAGCTCAAAACCAAAATCATTGCTGAAGCGGCCGGCGCTACGGTACCAAAACTGATTGGTGTGATTCGCAATCAGGCTGAAGTTAAAACCATTCATGAAATGGTCAAGAACTGGCCTGGCTTTGTGATCAAACCAGCCCAAGGTAGTGGTGGTAAAGGTATTTTGGTTATCACGTCACATAAAGATGGCGTTTACACCAAACCTTCGGGTTCCACCATTAATCAAGAAGATGTAGAGCGTCATATCAGTAACGCATTGGCGGGGCTCTTCTCCTTAGGCGGCAAAAACGATGTTGCTGTTGTGGAGAATTTGATTAAGTTTGATGACTGTTTCGAAGGTTTCAGCTACGAAGGCGTACCTGATGTGCGCATCATCGTCTTCAAAGGTTATCCGGTAATGGCGATGATGCGCTGCTCTACTGCCGCCTCTGACGGTAAAGCAAACTTGCACCAAGGTGCCGTTGGTGTGGGCATTGATATCGCGACAGGCCGTGCTGTCCGAGCTGTACAGTTTGACCAACCTGTTACCCACCATCCAGACACCGGTATGGAGTTAGCGACCCTTCAAGTACCTCATTGGGAACGGCTACTGATCCTTGCTTCAAGTGCGTGGGAAATGACTGGGCTCGGCTATATGGGTACCGACATGGTGCTTGATAAAGAGGAAGGTCCAATGGTGCTAGAACTGAATGCTCGTCCTGGACTTGCTATTCAAATCGCTAACGGCGCTGGCTTATTGCCTCGCCTTCATCATATCGAGAGTCTTGGTTCACCCGCTGAGTATCCGAAGCCAGCCGAACGCGTCGCTTATGCCGCGCGTCAGTTCGGTATCTTCGCCAAAGAGATTCCTAGATAGCTCTGTTTTAACGACAAGAAAGCCCGCTTTCGCGGGCTTTCTTGTCTCTTATAACTCTTCGACCAGTTGCTGGACTTCACTCTTGGCTTTCTTGGTTTGTCCAAACCCCCTTAATCCTACGACATGCACGTGTTCATGATCTTTGAACACCTTACGCACCAGTTTATACGTTGTCCCTTTCTCTGGGCTGATATTCTCTGGTGCAGCGATAAGTAACTGCATGCCGAGACGGTCACACAACTCGAACAGAGTTGAGATAGACTTAGCATCAAGACGTGCTGCTTCATCAAGGAACAATAGACGACAAGGTACAATGTCCTTGCTACGTAGACGTCGAGACTCTTCTTCCCAACTCTGTACAACCATCAATAGAATCGATTGACCGGTACCAATGGCTTCACCTGTCGATAGCGCCCCTGACTCCGCTTGAAGCCAGCCATCTGCACCACGGTTAACTTCCACACTTAATTCCAGATAGTTACGGTAGTCCAGTAACTCTTCACCCAGAACCTGAGGAGAACGCTGTCCCATGTCGATATGTGGATTAACACGTTGGAACAACTTCGCCATCGCTTCAGAGAACGTGTAACGCGTGGATTCGAAGAGATCTTTGTGCTGTTCTTGTCCTGTAGACAAGCCATTAAGCAATATTTCATGGCTTTCACGGATCTTAACGTTGAGTCGAACGCCCTTGACCTGACCAAATGATATGTTGGACAGACCTTGGTTAAGCATACGAATACGGTTTTGCTCACGCTGAATCGTCTTCTTAATGATGCTCGCAACAGAATCCGAGCTGATTGCCAAACGGTTTTCACGTTGTGTCAGTTCTTCGGTTAGACGCGCAAGTTCCACTTCCATCTCTTCGATAGCTTCAACAGGATCATCAGTATGAATAATGTCCTGACGAATACGCTCACGAAGATGCTGGTATACGGCAATATAAAACAAGACTTTGCGTTCTGGACGTGCATTGTCTTCAGAAAGACGCAGCGCATCACGCAGATCATCATTGTCGGCGACCGCAAGACGCAATGCGCCCAACGATTTATCCGACATAGAACGCAGTTCATCTGCGGACATGTAAGCCAGTTCACGCTTGTGAAGGCGACGTTCCACATCATTCTCACGTGCTAGGCGAAGTACTGAACACCAACCTGCTTTCGCTGCAACGACAAATGTACGCAGATCAACGTAATCTTTCTGCACTTTCTTGAGACGTTTTGCCAGCGCTTTCATTTCAAGTTCTGTCGCAGTGATAGTGCGCTCGTATTCACTCTTACGAGAACGTGAAGTATGCAAACGCTCTTGCAGTTCATCGCGACGACGCATAGCGCGTTCAGCAGCACCTTCGTCAGCCGTGACACCGTATTCTTGTAACTCTTGTTTGAACTCTTGAACCGTCTCAAGCTTCGCCTGATGCGAACTCTTGAGTGAGGCTAGCACCTGGTTGTATTGGTTCATCTGGCCTTGAGCCTGTTTAAACTCCTCGCGTGAACGCGTGCGCATACGTTCCGCTTCGACCAGTTTCGATTTGAGCTGCTCGCTCAATTCGCTACTTTGATTCAACAAATCGACTGAGTCTGAGTAAGCGAAGTAATGACGACGCTCAACCAAATCTGCCACAGCAAAAATCTGGGTTTTCAGCTGTTGAAGTTTTTGGTCAGCCGCGTGGTATTCCGCTTCCAAAGCATCAAACTGCTCAGGGTCAGCTTCCAGCGCTGAAGCAATTTTTTCTAACTCAGCAATCGCCTTACCATGACGAGCAATATACGCTTTGGCGTCTGTCAGTTGGGCAATGTTTTGCTCCAGTTCTTCAAACTGAGCAAGTAGTGCCTGATCCTCAATAAGAGCCATATTTGGCGCAATCTTATCCAGAGCGGATATCGCTTGCTTGCTTGCCAATAACTGACTACGTTGCTGCTGCTCTTTGGCATCTAGATCTGCCAAAGCTCGTGTTAATTGGCCGCGTTTTTCACGTACTACGATCAATGCTTGCTCTGGGTCTGGTTCAAACGCAACCTGAATGTGTTTAGCCACAAAGTTGTTGAATGCTTGGTACAGACGTTGGAGTTTTTGCGAATCAAATGCCGCTTTAGCATGCTGTTCTACGACCTCTTCGCGCTCATTGCGCAGCAGTTCCAAACGTTGCTCACGAGCGGCACGACCGAACAAAGGAATTTCTGGCAAACGCGAATAACGCATCTGACGATTGTTCATTCTCACGCATACCGCACCTTCAAGCTCTTCTGCATCAAATGAGCTGTCATCAAATGCATCGATGTCACCTTCAATGATATAGAGGTCTTCAGGGCAGTCATCTAATTCAACCAGCTTCTCTTCGATACCAGACAAGTCTGATACGACAATCGCATGGCGAGCTGGGCCGTACATCGCACTGAAATACGGCGCATCGTCAATGGTGATATCGTCATAAATCTCGGACAGCAGAACCCCACCTAGGGTATCGGCTAAGCCTTTCAGGCGCGGATCGTTAGAACCACCAGGAGACGCGAGTCGTTCAATTTCATCTTCAAGCTTGCTACGACGTTCAGCCAGTTTATCTTTGGTGATAGACTGTTGTTTTTCTTGCTCTAGAACGACTTGCATATGGCTCATGACAGCCTGACTGTCATACAGTTTTACACCGCTTTGCTCTTGAAGTGATTCGAGGGCATCATTCGCAGCAATCCAAGTTGGAGCAATGGCTTCATGCCTGTTGATTTCAGCGGATGCATCTTGTTCTAGACGGCGCTGCTCACTGCGTTGCTCACGCAACTCTTCTTGAGATATCTCTAGAGATTCGATCTGTTGAACGTGACGTTCACGCTCGATCTCAAACGTCGCTTCATCGGTCAGTTCCACTTGATGCTGTTTTTGATATTCAGCGACCAATTCCTGAGTTTGACGTTGCTTATGTAAACGACGTTCCACATCACGATGCTGTGCTCGCCATTGCTGTTCATTTTGAGCGATGCGCTGTGCTTCACGACTCTGTTCAATCGCGTCTTTCGCGGCTGTTGAAGCCTCTTTACGCTCTACATGTCCGACAATACTTGCAACCAGCTTGAGAGCGGATTCAAACTGTTCAGCAGCAGCTGATGAGATATCCAATTTATGCTTAGTTGCGAGCAACTCTGTCGTACTTTGGGCTTCTTGCGCTTTCAACTCAGAAACAAGCACTTGCGCCGATTCAGCAGTTAAGCCTTCGTTACCCAATAGTTGTTTTGCTTTATCTAGCGCCTCAACCGCTTGCTGATATTGCAGCGCACGGGTTTGCTGAATGTCCAGCGCTTGCTGGTAGTCGGCTAACTGACTCTTCAAGCTATCCACTTCTTCTTCAGAAACAGACGCTTGCTCTTCGGCCATCGCGACACGCTCTTGCGCTTCTTCAACCACCATCAACTGCTCTTCAAGACGCTCGTTGAGCTCTTCGAGATCTTCTTGGTAACGCTCAATCTTTTCTTGCTGACGCAAAGCATTTTGCACTAATTGCAGATGGTCAGACGCCGCTTGGTAGTCTTGCTCTAAAGCAGATTCAGACTCAACCAGCAGCTCAAGCTCTTCTTGCACTCTGTTAAGTAGATTGTTGTGCTCGATTAGCGTTGCACGTGAACCAAACAACTCACTACGTAAAGATAGAGTCTGCTCTAGTTTGTTGCGTCGGTCATTTGCATGGCGCATGTAGTCTGCTGCCACGTAGTTGGTTGACTCAGTGATAAGGTGTTTGAACAGGTCACGATCGGCTTGAGTGGTTTTGATCGCTTCAAGCGTCATACGGTTTTCACGCAACGCTGATTCCATATCTTGGAACGCTTTCTTCACGCCGCCATTTTGCGGTAGCAAGTAGTCTCGCAGTGAGCGAGTAATCGCACTTGAAATACCGCCGTACAGTGACGCTTCGATTAAGCGGTAGAACTTAGAGCGATCACTGGAGTTACGTAGTTTCTTCGGAATAACGCCAAACTCGAACATTTGCGAGTGGTAGTCAACGATGGAAGGGAACGCTTTAAACTGCACACCCTCGAATTGTCCGACCGCTTCCTTTACTTCGTTAATCTGACGAACACGTGCCTGAGTTGCCGACACGTTCTCAATTAAAATATCGGTAGGTTTAACATGGCTTGGTAAACCCTGTACAACAAATGGCTTGATGTCGACTTTCTTATCACGGCCTGCCACTTGCTGTAGCTTGACGGCAAACAGTAAGCGTTGATTTCGTGAGTTAACCACGTCAAGCGCAGCGTAACAGGCACCCGCTTGCAGCTTACCGTAAAGACCTTTATCACGAGATGACTGATTGCTACCCGCCTCTGTGGTATTACGAAAGTGAAGTAAGGTTTGGTCTGGGATCAGTGCCGTGATGAAGGCCGCCATGGTCGTAGACTTACCTGCACCGTTACCGCCAGAAAGCGTTGTTACTAGACCATCGATATCAAATGTACGCGCAAAAAAGCCGTTCCAGTTGACCATGGTTAGCGATTGATATTTACCGCGTTCAATCATGCTTCACCCTCTTCTAACATTTGCTCTTCGGCTTGATCATCATTGTCATCATTATTTCGCTCAAGGAGGCTACCCTGACTTGGTTCTTTGGTATGGACAACCGCTTCACCATCGCGGATAAGACGCAGTTGTGCCTCACGCATATCGTCGCCGATGCGTACATCTGCCCCGAAGCGGAATACCGATTCACTGATACTGAATTTGCCCGTTTCACCAATATTGATGATCATGCCTAAACGGCGTAGTCGACGTAGAGACGTACGTACTTTTTCGAACAGTTTCTCTTTGTCTAAGTCTGAACCTGTCGCTCGGTTGGTCACAAGCTTCATTAGCTTAGATTCATCAGCAAGAGCAAGCAGCTCTTCATACAACTCTTGGTTGGTAAAGATACCTTCATGAGCTAAGCGCTCAGGGCTTAGATATAAGAAACACAACACCTTGCCCACCAGCATATCCAGTTCGGAAAGAACACTGCGGCCAATCAAAGAGGTTGAACGTGGACGAAGGTAGAAAAAGCCTTCAGGTGCTTTAACTAGCTCTGTGTTGTAACGCTGATAAAAAGAGCTCAGCTCAACTTCGAAGTCTGACAACAGTGCGTGGTTATCGAGATCTTCACTGGAAATGTGACGGCCTGCTCGCAGCATGCTATCAAGCGCTGGGAACAGAGGGTTCGAAATTGCTTTTACCAGATTATCTGGCATGTATTCATTAGTATCGGTCGATGACATTTGCTTGTACCTTTGCACCAAAATCGTTGATCGCCTGCCAGTCTGGCTGAATTGCCTGATAATCTGACTCGGAATAGCCAAGGCGTACTGCTTGGTCGATAACAATTCGTGCTAAATCAAAATGATGAGTCTGCGGATGCTGAGCTAGGTAATCGCGTAGCACGATACCAAGATCAATGGCGGTCCCCTGTTCTTTATGAACTCGGAGCATATTGCCAATGCGTTCTGCCAATTCATCATTGACCTGTTGGAACTCTTCGTATTCTACCTCTAGCGGCACTTGGCCTGTGACTTCATCATCGCGAAGTACTAGAGCTTCATCACGAAGGTCAGTTAGACGCTCAGCATCTGCATAAGTCAGATACCAAGGCATATCGAAATAATCTTTTATCGATTGACGTAAACGCGAACTAAACGCTCGGTTCTTATCCATATCAATCGCGGTACGGATAAACTTGTGGACGTGGCGGTCATAGCCAATCCAAAGGTCAATCGCTTGTTGACCCCAGCTTGTGATGCGGTCAAGTTTCATTTGCAGTGCGAACAGTGTTTCGGCAATAAATTCGAGTTCATCATCACCGTACACCAGCTCTTGAATATCAAGAATCTGAGTTTGCAGTTCATCACCCGCCGCTTGGAGCGTATCTTGCAACTCTCTAAGCGTGTTGGACGTTTCAGACAGCAGCGACTCACAGTTGTTTATCGCATCTCGCCAATCTTTGTTCAGTAGCTCCGCAATTTGAAGTTTGACCGACTGTTGCTGCTCATCCATCACACGTTGGTTCAAGTCGATTTGGTCAAAAATCTCTCCCACCGAGTATTTTAAGACTCCGTAAACATTCTTGCGCCAATGCTCAGGTGTGCCACCCTGACGTGCAGACTCAATCGCTTTCGCCATTTCATCTGCAACCATAGATAATTGGATAGATAATTTAAGCTTAGAAAATTCTCTGTGGCGAACGTAATAGTCAGTAATACCGATCGCGAGAGGCGATAAACGGTAAATACTTGCTCCGTCGTTAATTTCACTGGTAAAGCGGCTGATTAGTCTCTGTTTCACCATTTCATTAATGGCGTTGTTTGCACGGAACGCAGATGCATCCCCTGTTTCTTCGAATAATCGAGTCACTATGGTAAACGCATCATGCAGTTCACCTTCACCTAACTCTTCATCGAACCTTTCGTTACTGAGCACAGCAATAGCGATCAAAAATGCCAAGCGCTCTGTGGTCAGATTCAATGAGAAATCGTGCTGTTTTACCCAGCCGACCAACTCGTCGATCGGCTGCTCTGCAGCATTTAGAGTCATCTCACTCATTGTTAGTCCTGCTTATCTTTCTTTTTCGCCGATACATGTATGTATCGGCCTAACGAGAGGTATGGCTCTTGTCTGCACAATTGTCTTTCTAGTGCCAACACATCTTCATACTGGTAGTCGCCCATATACTCCATATTGCCTATATAGTCACTAAAACAACGAATACCAGATTTACCGCAAATTGAAAAACCAGCGTCTTCTATCCACTGATATACCTCTTCGGGTTTTAAGCCTTTTTGCGGTTGTAATTTAAAACGCTTACGATGCGGCATCCCATCAAGAACATGGGGAATATTGCCACATACAACATTCTTGTAGACCAGCCCATGGTGGTTATAAAACATGATGGAAGCCATACCACCCGTTCTCACCTGCTCAAGCACTTTTTCTAATGCCGGTTTCGGGTCTGCCAACCACTCCATGACTGCATGAAACAAAACGATATCTACTTGAGTGTCGAGATGTTGATCAATCGATTGGACTGGCGAATGAATGAAGCGATACTGCGCAAGCAGTTCATTATTTGCAATATCATGCTCTGCTAATTGCAGCATTTCAGAAGATAGATCACATAACGTGACGTGATGTCCGAGTTTAGCAAGCTTTTGTGACATTTGTGCCAAGCCGCCCCCGGCATCCAGCACATTCAGTGGTTGTTTCGCCCCATCTACGGCATGAAGTATCTGTTGAAGATCTTCCCAAACAATGACTTGACGAATCTCGCCTTTGTCAGAACCGTAAATATTTTTTGCAAATTTGTGGGCAATATCGTCGAAATTGCGGTCTTCAGTCACAGCAGCTTGAGTTATCATGTCTAATCGTGCTGCTATTCTGTCACAAGAAAAGCAGGAATAAAGAGGCTTTCTCTTAAAATATAATCAATTGATGTTTTTTCGGACTATTTCGTATGTTTGAGCTGAAAAAAGTTGTGTCTTCTTTGCTAATGCCCTTGCCGGCCCTGCTCATCATTGGCCTATTCGGGCTAATGTTGATCATGTTTACTCGAAAGCAGAAGACAGGTTGCTTTGTTGTTCTATTCTCTTTTATTGGCATTTTCCTGATCGCCTTCCAACCCGTTTCATCTCGTCTATTGATGCCACTAGAGCGCCAATATTCGGCGTTTTTCCCAGTCGATGAGCCCATCGATTATGTTATGGTTTTGGGCAGCGGCCACGTTGTCGACGATAAAATACCACCAACATCTGAGTTAAGCCGTTCTGGTTTGATGCGCCTCACAGAAGGTATTCGAATTTTACGCATCTACCCAGGCGCCAAGCTTATCTTATCTGGTTACACCGCAGGTTCAGAAGTGAGTAATGCACGAATGATGGCCAAAGTCGCGCTCGCACTTGGTGTGTCTAAGTCCGACATCATTTTGCTTGAAACAGCAAAAGATACGTGGGAAGAAGCGCGACAAGCAGCAGCTTTTGTGACAAACAAAAAGCTGGTTGTGGTGACTTCAGCAAGCCATATGACGCGTGCACTGAATGAGTTCCACTCAGCAGGTTTAAAACCTTATGCCGCTCCAACTAACTACTTAGCGCATGAGAATGTAACCGAATTCTGGGCGAAATATGCGCCAAAAGCGGTCTACCTCGAGCAAACTGAACGTTATTGGCACGAGACATTGGGTCGTATTTGGCAGACGCTTCGAGACTGGGCGTCAGACTATGAAGAGAAAGCTTTGCAGGCTTCAGAGAGCAACGTTTAGCAACTTGCTGTCATCACTGTAAAGTAAAAACCGAGGCAAATGCCTCGGTTTTTTTAATTCATCTAGAGCGACTAGTCGCCTGCAAACATATAACCTTCGCCATGAACCGTCACAAAGATCTGAGGGTTCTTTGGATCGAATTCCATTTTCGCTCGCATACGTCTTATCAGCACATCAATGGTACGATCGTTCGGTGCGTCGACACGGTGGCTAATCATGTTGAGAATACGCTCACGGCTCAATACCTGATTAGGGTATGAAGAGAGTGCAACCAGCAATTCATACTCAGCTTTAGTGAGTTTTACTGGCTCTCCATTGCGACTTAATGCACGTCGTTGAACATCAAATGTCCATTCACCAAAACGTACTACATTGTCGTCTTGCTGCGCTGCGTCTAGTGTTGCAGATGCGTTGCGGGCAGAAGAGATACGCCACAATAAGTTTTTAACTCGAACCAAAAGTTCGCGTAACTCAAACGGTTTGGTGACGTAATCATCTGCGCCCATTTCTAGGCCAACAATTTTATCGATGCTATCCGTGCGTCCTGTTACCAGGATAATTCCAATGTCAGATTGACTGCGAAGTTCGCGCGTTAGCATTAATCCATCTTCACCAGGAAGATTAATATCTAACATCACCAAATCAATCGCATTGTTTTGTAGCGTATGACGCATCTGCTCACCGCTTTCAGCCTCACTCACGTTATAACCTTCGTTCTTAAAGTAACCAACGAGTTTGCTACGCGTGACTGCATCATCTTCTACAACTAGTACATGATAGCTCATCTACACCACTTAATTTACATTGGGAATTGCTCTAAAATTGTATTCTATTCATAAATAGTAACATTTCTAGTAATTATCACTTTAAAACTAAGAAAGATGATTTTTTCTTGATTCAAGACAAAAGTCACCCACTCATTAACATTCATTCATAATTGATGGTAACTTATCACACAAGCCGTTATCCCTATTCATTTTTATTGGTTAAACTAGTAGATAGTTATTTTAGGAGTTGAACCTAATGCAAGAAATTAAAGCATTTAATGAGAAACGTGCCGAGATTTACTGGTGGCTATCAAGCCTGTTTGCCAATGAGCTTACTGAGGAAAATATCGCGCAGTATCATTCCGCTGAAATCCGCGCGTTTTTGACTGGTTTGGGTGAAAATGCCGCTTTAAAACCTGCAATTGACCGTGTCACTGATGCGCTCAATCGCTTGATGGATCGTGAAGATGCTCAATTGGAACTCGCCGCAGATTTCTGTGATCTATTTTTAAAGTCAGATAGAGACTCTGCCCTTCCTTATGCCTCTATGTACATTGGTCAATCGGGATTACTCAACGATACACCAGCTAAAGAGATGGAAGAGCTCATGGCGAAACATGGGGTTGCAGTTGAAAAAGATCTAAACGAGCCAGCCGATCATCTTGCAATCGAACTCGACTTTCTTGGCAATCTTATTATTCGCTCAAATGAGTTGGAACAAGAACGTCATTTAGAAGACGCGTTAAAAGAGCAAGAAGCGTTTATTCAGCAACACCTATTGAGCTGGGTTCCGAAATTTTCAGCCAAGTGTCAGACACTCGATGACTTCGGTTTTTACTCTTCAATCGCCAGCCTTACTAGCGCTTTCTTAGAGCTAGATTGCAGCTATCTTGCAGGCGAGTAAAAAAACGCACATTGTGAGCTCAAACCTACAACTTTGACGTTTTTTGTTTGCTCTCTGAGAGTTTGCGGTCTAAAATCGTGACCGCAAACGATAAAAATGAACGATTCAAATACAAACCGCTAAATAAGGGCGGTTTTTGTGTTTCTGATACTTTCTGCCAGACTATTTTATTCTACACTTGAATATATTTGCTTGGCAGTCATCGACAGGACAAAACCTTATGGCCACTATTAAAGATGTTGCTCGCCTAGCCGGTGTTTCAACAACCACTGTGTCTCACGTAATTAATAAAACACGCTTTGTTGCTGAAGCTACTCAAGAAAAAGTAATGGAAGCGGTGAACGAGTTAAACTATGCGCCAAGTGCTGTAGCGCGTAGCTTGAAATGTAACACGACTCGTACAATCGGTATGTTGGTCACCCAATCAACAAACCTATTCTTTTCAGAAGTGATTGATGGCGTAGAAAGCTACTGCTACCGTCAGGGCTACACGCTTATCTTGTGTAATACTGGTGGCATCTACGAGAAACAACGCGACTACATCCGCATGTTGGCAGAGAAGCGCGTAGACGGCATCTTAGTCATGTGTTCAGACCTTACTGAAGAGCTGAGCGAAATGCTCGATCGCCATAAAGATATCCCTAAAGTCGTTATGGACTGGGGTCCTGAAAGCTCGCAAGCGGACAAGATCATTGATAACTCAGAAGAAGGCGGCTACCTAGCAACAAAATATCTGATCGAACGTGGTCATAAAGATATTGCCTGTCTAAGTGGTCACTTTGAAAAAGCCGCCTGTCAGGAGCGTATTCGCGGTTTCAAACGCGCGATGAGTGAAGCAGAACTTTCGGTGAATGAAGATTGGATTCTTGAAGGCAACTTCGAGTGTGATACCGCCGTACTCGCCGCAGACAAAATTGCAGCGATGGATAACAAGCCAAGTGCTGTGTTTTGTTTCAATGACACAATGGCATTGGGGTTGATGAGCCGTCTACAGCAAAAAGGCATTCGAATTCCTGAAGATATGTCAGTCATCGGCTATGACAATATTGAGCTGGCTGAGTACTTCTCTCCACCACTAACGACTGTCCACCAACCAAAACGTCGTGTTGGTAAAAACGCATTCGAAATCTTGCTTGAGCGGATCAAAGATAAAGAGCATGAGAAGCGTATTTTTGAAATGCACCCTGAGATTGTTGAACGAAATACCGTCCTTGATTTGAACAAATAGTTCAAATCGTTCGCTTAGCCGGTAGCACATTATTGGCTAAGCGGATAATTCACCTCTTTTTACTGAACCAAGATCACACTTATTCCATTTCGGCGTGATGTCCTGCGCATATTTTATTTATGCTCTAAATGTTCGAACAATGCCACGAACAGGGCAAACCACTCCGAAAGGGTGGGACGCAAAGCCTCCGGCCTTAAACATGATATGTCTGGTAGCGGGGTTGCCGATGGTAAATATGCACTTGTCATACACGAATTGCTAACGGTTGTATGACGCCTTACTTACAAAGTACCTGCATTATTTTGCTAATCTCTCGGACCTGAACTGGTGGCGTATAACTATACACCGAGAATAAACAGCATGGATAAACCAATACTAAAAGACTCAATGCGATTATTTGAGCAACTTGGCTACATCAAGTCTCGTTCAATGTTTGGTGGCTTTGGCATTTTTGCTGATGACACGATGTTCGCACTCGTGGTCAACGATAAACTTCACGTTCGTGCAGACGCAGAACTGACTAAACAATTTAAATCTCAAGGACTCGAACCTTACGTTTATAAAAAACGCGGATTTCCCGTTGTAACGAAATACTACGCCTTGTGTCATGACTTGAGTTCAGATACCAATAAAACCTTAGAACTCGCCAAGCTTGCACTTGATGCGGCAAATAAAGAGAAGAAAACTCAATCGCAAACGAAACCAAGTCGCCTCAAAGATTTACCGAACTTACGATTAGCTACTGAGCGTATGCTCAAAAAAGCAGGTATCGAAAGTGTCGAAAACCTTGAAGAAACCGGCTCAGTTAACGCATTCAAAGCGATTCAGTCTACTCACTCTTCTGACGTTAACATCGAGCTACTTTGGGCATTAGAAGGTGCGATCAATGGCACTCACTGGTCCGTCATTCCTCAAAATCGACGCCAAGAGCTGCTCAACGAGCTTAGCCATCACTAACAGATAAGTTATCGAATCAATAAAGAGTCAGCCTTAGTGCTGACTTTTTTCTTATTTGTGAAATTTACTGCTTGCTTTCCCTTTCTAGTCTATTAACACTTTAATTTCGCTAGCTTTGATGTTTGATGGAGATGTTGTATGAGTAAAAAACTGATTTTGGGCGTTGTGTTCATCCTTGTTGTTGTATTGCTAGCCCTTAATTTTGGACAGTATCTCACTCTGGAAAACGCTAAAGCTCAGCAAGCCGAGCTCGCTCTATTTATCGCAGATAACTTCGTTGTCGCGGCCGCTAGCTATTTCTTGGCCTATGTCACCATCACCGCCTTTTCTGTTCCGGGTGCTGCTGTGGTCACACTATTGGGAGCTGCCCTATTCGGTTTTTGGACAAGCTTAGTCCTTGTCTCTTTTGCCAGTACCATTGGCGCAACTCTGGCTTTTTTAAGCAGCCGCTATCTTCTTAGAGACTGGGTTCAAACGAAGTTTGGTGACAAGTTGTCAGCAATCAACCAAGGCGTTGAACGTGACGGATCATTTTATCTATTCTCGTTACGTCTAATTCCTGTTTTTCCGTTCTTTTTGATCAACCTATTGATGGGGCTAACACCGATTACGACTTTACGATTCTACTTGGTGAGCCAGTTAGGTATGTTGCCAGGCACAGCGGTATACCTCAACGCGGGTACCCAGTTGGCGCAGATTGATCACTTATCCGGTATCGTTTCTCCAAGTGTGTTGGCTTCCTTTGCCTTATTAGGTCTTTTCCCTGTTGTCGCTAAGTGGATAATGGCCAAACTCAAATCGACGCCTTCAGCATCAAACGGGAACGTGTAATGCGCCTCTACTCAGCGACAACACCACCTGAGGCACATATCGTTTGTGAGTTATTGAAATCACAGCAAATCCTTTGTGAGGTGCGGGGCGAAGGTTTATTCGGTTTACAGGGAGAGATCCCTTTTGGTGAGAACAGTGAACCGTATATTTGGCTATTCGATGAGCAACAACTCGCTCAAGCACAAGCAATCATTGCCGATTTTAAGCGTGCTGAAAGAGGAGTAAGCTGGCGGTGTAGTGAGTGTAGTGAACAAAACGAAGCTCAATTCGGTTTGTGCTGGAAGTGCGGCGCCTGTGCGCCCTAACTCTATTTGGCTTCGATTTGTTGCTGAATAAAGGCTATCGAGTGTTGGTTAAATTCATCAGGCCTTTCAACATTACAGACGTGACCACAACCAGCGATTTCAAGTAATTGGCTTTTGCGGTGAGCGGCAACCATCTCTTTGACCGGTTGAATGAACATGTAGTCACGCTCGCCCATCAAGTATAGCGTTGGGATGGGTAACTCACGATCCTTGAAGTATCGCATCAACGGATTAACTTCAGCGGTAAGAATAAACCAACGCTTGAACTCTTTTTGGCATAACTTTTTGGCTTCACGGATAAATAAGTGACGTGATTCTTTTTGCATACGTTGAGGCATCACGATATAGGCAAAAAGGCTGTATAACCACATGTAAGGAACAATGTGCTTACAAAGGTTACCTAGTTTGACCAACACTTGAGAGCGTGTATTAAGACGCGTTACAGCGCCTCCCAGCACCATTGAATTCACTCTGTCCATCGATAACTCTGCGATATTACGGACAATAATGGTACCCAACGACATACCCACAAAATGGGCTGAACGAATCTTTAGGTGATCAAGTACCTTGAGAATATCCATGGTCACGGCTTTGAAGGTATAGCGGTTTGCAATCAGCTCTTTGAGCAACTGATTCGATTTGCCATGACCGCGAAGATCAATCAACAATAGATTGAAATGCTTCCTGTACGCTTTGATTTGTTTAAACCAAATCGATGAACTTCCCCCAGCACCATGCACAAAGACAACCCACTCGTCGCTAGTAGGGTGGGCAAACGTTTTGTGGAATAACAGGGTATCGCTCATATCAGACAAGGGCCACTTAGGTTCAAAATCTTGGCTTAGGAGATTACCATAATCCTAGAAGGATTTAAGTCCAACAACTCCATTTATCCGTCATTCTCTGGTCAAAAATGTAAATATCATTGAAAAAGGCGTCGAAATGACGCCTTTAGAAAGATTAAGCGTGAAGGGCCGACCGATACAGGTTGATATACTCTTCAGCCGCTTTAGACCAACAGAAGTTTTGTTCCATCGCATACAATTGAACGCGTTTAACTTCATTCGGCTGTTGGGCATATAGTAAGAGTGAACGCTGTAGAACGTTTAATAACTCACTCGGCTCAGGTTGTTGAAAAACAAAACCAGTCGCCGTATTGGGTCCTTCGTCGTAATCATTGACACTATCACGCAATCCCCCGACGCCACGGACAATGGGTAACGTGCCATAAGCCATACTATAAATTTGATTCAACCCACACGGTTCAAATTCAGAAGGCATGATAAAGAAGTCAGAGCCCGCCTCGACCAAATGAGCAAGGTCATTATCGTAGGCCTCGACAAAGACGAATTTATCGCTGTGTAACGCTTCAATCTCTTTTAGCTGCGCCGCCAAGACAGGGTCTCCAGTACCAACGATGACCACCTGAACTTGATGCTTCAAGAAAGCATCCAGAACCGGGATTAGATAGTGGATACCTTTCTGGTGCGTTAGGCGACAGACCATGCCATATACAGCTACATCACACGCTTCTAAACCAACACGTTGCTGAAGTTCTTTCTTACACGCTTTCTTCCCTCGTACCATGCTTTGTCGCGTTGCTTTGTAGTTCACAGGCAAAGAAGGATCGGTTTGAGGGTTCCATGCCGAGTAGTCACAACCATTTAGTATCCCGACTAAATCCTCGGCTCTGTGCTGAAATTCCGCCGCCATACCATGGCTACCCAACTCAGTTTTTAGTTCCTGTGCATAAGTAGGACTCACGGCATTAATCTTATCCGCACACATAACGCCCGCTTTTAGCATGGTTACATGGGTGTCACTCACAGCCGCATCACCAGCGTAGCGTGTGTGCATCTCTGGTAGATTCTGTAACTCATCATAGCTAAACACCCCTTTAAATACGGCGTTATGCACCGAGAGTACACTTTTCGTCGATGAAAAAAACGTATCCGCTCCGTAGCGGTGTTTCAGTAAGTAGGGAACAAACCCAGTATGCCAGTCATTGGCGTGAACGATATCTGGTTGAAAGCCAAGTTTCGGTAGCATATCGAGGCACGCGGCACTAAAGAAAGCAAACCTTTCACCGTTGTCTTGATACGCTTGGTTGTTCTCCGCGTACATTTCCGAGCGGTTGAAGTACTCTTCGCAATCAATCGCGTAGACAGGTATTCCCGCGATTTCGAGTTGTTTAACTCGATACGGTGTGTGCGGCCAATATTCAAGCTGTGTGTCCAGTAGAACTGGAGCTTGATCAATGCCCGCTACTTTCTGGTATGCGGGTAGAGTGATACGAACATCTTGCTGTAATGTGAGCAATGCTTCAGGCAGCGCCTTGGCAACATCTGCCAAGCCACCGCTTTTGATTAACCCTTCAACTTCCGATGCTACAAATAGAATGGATAGATTCTTAGTAGCCAATACGTGCTCCTTTTGGAATGACAACGATACCCTCTTCCGATACATGGTAGTGTTTCTTATCTTCCGATAGGTTTACACCAATTTGGGTACCCGGTGCAATATCCGCATCCTTATCGACGATCACGCGGCGCAATACACAGCCCTCACCGACCTTAACATCACCCAGTAGGATACTTTCGCTAATGTCACACGCAGAGGCGATGTTGCTGCGGAAGCCGAGTACCGATTTTTCAATTCTCGAACCGCGAACATAGCTACCGCTGCACACAAGACTATCGATAATTTGTACTCGACCATTGTCAGAGTCAGTAAACGTTGCCGGTGGTAGCGGTGGATAATAGGTGTGGAGAGGCCATTTACGGTTATACAGCGAGAAAGGCGCGTCCTTCGCGAGCAGATCCATATGAGCCTGCCAATATGCGTCAATCGTACCGACATCACGCCAATACACTTCTTCTTTCTCGCCAGTAATGCGGTTGGTGCTGAAGTCATACACGAACACATCGCCGCGAGGGAACATTTTTGGAATGATATCCTTGCCGAAGTCATGAGTTGAGTCTGGGTTATCTGCATCTTCAATCAGCTCAGCAAAAAGCGTCTGTGCTTCAAATACATAGTTACCCATAGATACTAACGCGTATTCTGGATCGCCAGGGATAGATTTCGGGTACGCTGGTTTTTCTTCAAAACCTACCATTCGCCCTTCAGCATCGACTTCAATGACACCAAATTGAGACGCTTCACTTAAAGGCATACGTAAAGCAGAAACGGTAAGCGAAGCTTGCTTTTCTTTGTGGTAATCAAGCATTTGCTTGATATCCATCTTGTAGATGTGGTCTGAACCAAAAATACAAACTTGATCCGGTTCAGACAACTCCATAAAGCCAAGGTTTTGGTAGATAGCATCCGCCGTACCTTCGTACCAACGCTTCCCGGTACGCATCTGTGCTGGAATAGGGTCAATAAAACGGTCGGTAATACCGTTGATATTCCAACCTTTCTTTAGGTGGTGAAACAAAGATTGAGATTTGAACTGTGTTAACACGTAGATACGCATTAGGTCAGCATTAACAAAGTTATTTAGTGCAAAGTCGATAAGACGGTAGCTACCGCCAAAAGGCACCGAGGGTTTACTGCGAGACTCCGTCAGTGGGCGCAGGCGCGAGCCTTCTCCACCAGCAAGGATCATTCCCAAAACACCAGCCATTTAATTCTCTCCATTTTATTTATTGTGTAATGAGCCTTTATTTAGGGGGGCTCATCTAATTCCTTTAGTCCACTCCGGTTCCTCGTAGGAATGGGCATAACAATCGCTGCCGCGCAAGACTCTAAGCCTAGTTCTTGGCGTAAAAGGATTATTATAAGTTATCGTATTTCAGGAAGATTACAATTTAAAACATGCCGTCCTTTGGAGCTCACAATTGTTGCTTTGCAGCGCTCTGCGATAGCTCACACTATCTCGCCACAAGCTCACAAACAAACAACAAATTAACTACATTAACGTGACTTCGCTCGAATAGCTTAGGTGAATGTAATCAGGGTATTACCTAGGGTTGAAACCCACGTAAATCAAGCCGTTTGCCTTTCACTTGACACCGTATGAATGTGAATCGTCGATTGGTTGGACTGTGCCAGAAACAATGAACTGTCTGCCAACGCGAGAGCCTGTTGCAAACTCATCTGAGGTTGAATAAGTGCTCCACCAATAGAAAGTCTGATCAAATGGTGGGAATGAATGGTGTCACTATCTTGATGTGAATCGACATACTGCTTAATGCGCTCGGCGATGCATTCTAACGTCCTAGTTTGACCACATCTAACCAACACCAAAAACTCATCTTCCGCCCATCTTGCCGCCACATCGTACTCCCGAATCGCTCGTTGCAAGCCTCGAGCCACCAACTGCAAAGCATTTTGGTATTGATGACTCTCTTCTTCGGAGTCAGATTGCACCTTAATTCCAGCGTCAATCCACAACAAACCAAACTGATACTGTTCACGAGAAGAGCGCGCTAACTCAGCACTGAGTTCTTTTTCCAGACCTCTACGGTTATGTATCTGGGTCAAAACATCAAATGTTGACAGCTCATCCAGTATCGCCGTTCTAGACGCAACCATATTATCTAATCCCTTGCGACTATTTTGTAACTCATGCTCAAGCACATCAAAGCACTGTTCAAGATTAAGTGAAGCGCCATCTTGGCCAGTCGAGTTGTCTTGCACAAGTCGATAAATGCGCTGATTCCAATATTCTCGAGGGACTAACCAGTGCTTGACTAGCCAACCAAAGAGAAGAATTGCGACGATTAAGGTTACAGCAAGCAGTGGGAAATAGAGTTGGGTATTCACCCATGTCGGCACTATCGCATCAATACTGACAAAGGTCACTTCATACCACCCTAGAGACTCGATGTAATAAATCGCAACAGCGGCTCGCCCACCACCTTGGTTAACCATCAGCACTTGTGCTTCTTGACCTTCCTTCTGCAACTTCATCAGTTTTTCGAGCGCTTGATAATCTTTATCATTGCTAATTACACTGCTGAGCAGGGGTTTCCTTGAACGGCTATCACGCAGTGGGTATTGAACAGAATCGACGCTTAGGACCAGTTGGATCCTCATCTGTTCATCAATAAAGTAGGTTTCTATCCCTGTGGGTTGTGAGTTATGAAACGGCTCGATCAGTTCCGTGAAATCGATACCAGTGCCGAGAATACCTAAAAACTGACCGTTCTTTTCTATGGTCTGATTAATCCAGATCTTGGTTAATCCCAGATGTACATCATGAGCGATATTGACGGAGAGATCGATTCCGCTCGACTTCTGCTCGAAAAACCATTTATCGGTAATCGCATCTGGATCCAGATAGTGGCGAAAGAAAGTTCCTTGGCGGATGCTATTTACATCGTTGTAGTGATAAGACAGGTTCTGATCTAAGGCGACGAAGAAATTTTTGGACGCCAGCCGCCAACGAAATTGTTCAAGTGTATCTTCTGCAACGGCTAGGTAGACTGAATCTTCGCTGTTTTGCGCCCATGAAGTGATATTGGGGTGAGTAGCCAACTGTTTTACGATCTCGGACTGAGCCGTTATAGGCTTTAACACTTCGGCGTCATGTTTGGCAGAGACTTGAGCAAACTCCCATAGCAATCCCTCAATCACGCTATCTAGCACTCGTTTTGAGATACTAAAAGCGGCTATAACCAAAACCAAGCTACCTGCGATAATGATACTTAGAAGCCTTAATCTCTGTCTCATGGTACCCTTCCCGTTATTCTTCTAAATCAATAGAAGCTAGAGATAATAATGTCAAAAGACAGACTGAGAATCACAATATATTAACAACCAATAGGTGAATAATTGTATATTGATCTCATAAATATGAAAACAGACAAGCGTTCGTCTAAAAGAAAAGGCAGCCATTATCGGCTGCCTTTCGTATTCTATACCCTACTTGCTTTTTGCAGGTTTCTTGCGCTTATCAGTAATTTCCCACTTACCGTCCACATAAAGTGCAGTGTAGCCGGTAGGCTTACCGTCGACTTCAGTACGGACATAGTTCTCTTTTGACTTACGACTAAAACGAACCACCATTGGTAAACCATCAGGATCTTTTTCTGGGGCTTCCGTTAAGTAATGGAACTTGGCTGAAAGACGATCTTTAAAACGCACCAGTTCTTCCACTAGAGGTGCACGTGTTTCACGTGATTTAGGGAAGGTACTCGCCGCTAGGAACAAACCTGACGCACCATCGCGAAGTACGAAGTAAGCATCTGAGTTCTCACATGGCAGTTCTGGCAAATGAACAGGGTCCTCTTTCGGTGGCGCGACTTCTCCGTTTTTCAGGATCTTACGTGTGTTCTTACACTCTTCACTCGTACAATCCATGTACTTGCCGAATCGACCGTTCTTGAGCACCATATCACTGCCACACTTGTCACACTCGACAACAGGGCCATCGTACCCTTTCACTTTGAACTCACCATGCTCAACAACGTAACCATCACAATTTGGGTTGTTACCACAAACGTGCATTTTACGTTTATCGTCAATCAGATACGCATCCATCGCGGTTTCGCAAATCGGACAACGTTTCTTAGCTCGTAGAGCCGCTGTTTCAACGTCCTCTTCGAGAACATTGATAATGCCGTCTTCGTCACCCAAGTTGATCGTTGTCTTACAACGCTCTTTAGGCGGTAGTGCATAGCCAGAACAACCAAGGAACACGCCGGTAGATGCAGTACGAATACCCATAGGACGCGAACATGTCGGACATTCGATATCTGTGTATACGATGTGGTTAGGCTTCATGCCGCCTTGATCTTCATCCTGCTCAGCTTTTTCAAGATCGCTCGTGAAGTCATTAAAGAAGTCGTCAAGTACGCCTTTCCAATTCGCTTCACCTTCAGCGATTTGGTCAAGCTTCTCTTCCATACGAGACGTGAACTCATAGTTCATCAGGTCATCAAAACTACCATCTAGACGGTCTGTAACGATCTCACCCATCTTCTCTGCATAGAAACGACGTTGTTCAACCTTAACGTAACCACGATCCTGAATCGTAGAGATGATTGATGCATAGGTCGATGGACGACCAATACCACGTTTCTCAAGCTCTTTTACCAAAGCAGCTTCTGTAAAACGCGCTGGCGGCTTAGTAAAGTGTCGCTTAGGATCAAGATTGACCAATTCGATACTGTCGCCAACTTGAACCGCAGGTAGGATCTGGTCTTCGTTCTTGCCAAGTGGACGTTGAACACGAGTCCAGCCATCAAACTTAAGAATACGACCTTTAGCTTTGAGGGTGTACTCCTCAGCTTTTACACTTACCGTGGTGGAGTCGTACTGAGCTGGGGTCATTTGACAGGCAACAAACTGGTTCCAAATCAATGAATATAGCTTGTGCGCATCGGCTTCCATTGCTTGAAGATCTTCTGACTTCACAGAGACATCGGATGGACGAATCGCCTCGTGCGCTTCTTGAGCACCTTGCTTACTGCCATAGACATTTGGCTTCGCAGGAAGGTATGCCTCACCAAACTCATTACCGATATAACCACGCACAGTCTCAACCGCTTCCGCACTCAGGTTTGTAGAGTCGGTACGCATATAAGTGATGTAACCCGCTTCGTAAAGACGCTGAGCGAGCATCATGGTTTTCTTAACACCGTAACCTAGGCGCGTACTGGCAGCCTGTTGCAGCGTAGATGTAATAAATGGTGCGGATGGTTTGCTTGATGTAGGTCGATCTTCACGCTTACACACTTCGTAGCGCGCTTTTTCAAGCACAGCAATAGCCGCTTTAGTTTCGGCTTCGTTAACCGGTTTAAACGCAACACCATCTTTCTGCGCGACTTGCAGGCGGAAGTCTGTTTTGTCTTGCGTTTTAGTATCAGCATGGATATCCCAAAACTCTTCTGGAATAAACGCTTTGATTTCACGCTCACGTTCAACCAATAGCTTTACTGCAACGGACTGAACACGGCCAGCAGACAAACCACGTGCGACTTTCTTCCACAGTAGTGGCGAGACCATAAAGCCCACCACACGGTCCATGAAACGACGTGCTTGTTGCGCATTAACGCCATCCATGCTCAATTCGCCCGGTTTTTCGAACGCTTGTTGGATAGCATTTTTAGTAATTTCGTTGAATACAACGCGTTTGTATCGCTCTTCATCGCCACCGATGATCTCACGAAGGTGCCAAGCGATAGCCTCTCCCTCGCGGTCTAAATCGGTTGCTAGGTAAACGCAATCTGCGTCTTTGGCTAACTTCTGTAATTCTGCAACGACTTTTTCTTTGCCCGGCAGAATTTGATAGTTCGCTTCCCAGCCATGGTATGGGTCAATGCCCATTTTTTTAATCAGTGACTTACGATCTTTTTCTTTCTTGATGCGCGCTTTTTCTTCAGCACTTAAGCCTGTGGTTGATACGGCCGCAGCTTTTTGGCCCGTGCTTTGACCAGCAGTCGGTAGATCACGTACGTGACCTACACTGGACTTTACAATAAAGTCCTTACCTAAATACTTATTGATGGTCTTCGCCTTAGCAGGCGACTCCACAATAACCAGTGACTTACCCATAATTGACTCAAGTGTCCTTTATCAAGTGCGATACATATCGCACGATATACTTAATACTTTGCTTCTTTTTTACTATTGAGCGAGATTGCAAGAAGATCAATATCTTTTTTTAATTTCTACATTGACTGCTCGACAATGCAGCGATGTCTTAGAAATGGTAAGCATTACCAAACGACAAAATAATGCGCGATTGATTCGGGCAACTTATGAAAACGCCACATACTAAACGGCATAAGATCTACGATGCCAACTTTAGATAAGGTTTTTTGCCACCAGTCACAAAATCCACAAGCTTCAGCGCTTCAGTGTCCGCAGTGCGATTGATCTATCGCAATTGATTTTATCGTCATTATTCATACAATTTTCAGCAAACCTCTTCAATTAGAAGAAATCATCTACAAAGGTATCCCCCAATGAGCGAAAAAAAAGTCGTTTCACAACTTGAGCTTCTCATGATTGCTAATCACATCATCCAAGAACACGATGATTACATTGATGGCATGCGAGCCGACAGCGTTGAAGAAAAAGACGACGTCTTAGTGTTCAAAGGAAATTATTTTCTTGATGACAATGGATTACCAACAACGAAGACAACGGCTGTTTTTAATATGTTTAAGTACTTAGCACATCACTTGTCGAAAGAGTTTACTTTAGAGAAGTAGCGAGAAGCGAGAAGCGAGAAGCGAGAAGCGAGAAGCGAGAAGCGAGAAGCGAGAAGCGAGAAGCGAGAAGCGAGAAGCGAGAAGCGAGACAATTAAGTTTTAATATCAGCCAGTACTGCCTACAACTTTCGACTCAATCACCACAAGCACCTCTCGAAGGACGAAGTCCGAACTCGCAGCGAAGCGTTCTAGATTCACGAAGGACGCAGTCCGTTCCAGCTCTCAACAAGCAAAGCGCTCTACGAACTTAACCCTTCCAACTTGTCAAAGTAATCAGGGAAAGTTTTTGACGTACACTTTGGATCGTTAATGGTTACCGGTGTATCGCTGAGTGCAACAAGGGAGAAACACATTGCCATACGGTGATCATCGTAGGTATCGATCGCAGCGTGGATAAGTTGTTCCGGAGGTGTCACAATCAGGTAATCTTCACCCTCTTCCACTTCAGCACCGACTTTACGTAACTCAGTCGCCATCGCGGCCAAACGATCGGTTTCCTTAACGCGCCAGTTATACACATTGCGAATCGTGGTGGTACCTTTGGCAAATAGTGCAGTGGTTGCGATAGTCATTGCCGCATCAGGAATATGGTTGAAATCCATATCGACCGCTTTAAGCTCACCCACGCGGGAGATAACGTAGTCATCACCCCACTCAATCTCAGCACCCATTTTTTCAAGAGCATCTGCAAACTGAATATCACCTTGAATACTCGTCTTACCAATACCTGTCACTTTAATCTCGCCGCCTTTGATCGCAGCCGCCGCTAGGAAGTAAGATGCCGATGACGCGTCACCTTCAACTAAGAAATCCCCCGGTGCAACATAGTGTTGACCATGACGGATAACAAACTCTTGGTAGTCGTTATTTTCTACTTCAACGCCAAACTGAGCCATGATGTGCAACGTGATATCGATGTATGGTTTTGATACCAATTCACCAACGATTTTGATCGTTACATCACCCTGAGCAAGTGGTGCCGACATTAAGAAAGCAGTTAAGAACTGACTTGAAATCGAGCCATCAATCTCGACCATTTCGCCTTTCAGGCCCGTGCCGAAGATTTTGAGTGGTGGGTAGTTTTCGTTTTCTAGGTACTCAATTTTAGCCCCCGCTTGACGCAATGCATCAACCAAGTGACCAATAGGACGCTCCTTCATACGAGGTTCACCCGTCAAGATGAACTCTCCCTCACCTAAACACAATGCGGCAGCAAGGGGACGCATCGCTGTACCTGCGTTGCCTAAAAACAGTTCTAGTGCTTGTGTCGCTTGAAAAGGCTTACCTAAACCTTCGACTTCACACACAGTTTTGTCATCAGATAGACGGTAAGACACGCCTAACTTGCTCAGTGCATTCAGCATATGACGAATATCGTCGCTATCGAGCAAATTCGTTAATCGTGTTGTACCACTTGCTAAGGCTGCGAGAAGTAACGCACGATTTGAAACACTTTTTGAACCCGGTAAGTTGACCTCACCATTGACTTTATTGATAGGTTGTAACGTAAGGCTTTCCATTTAAATTGATGTTCCTTGCTCAGCCCGTCTTCCTAAACGAGATGATGAAAAATTCTTCGTACTTGCAGCCTATCTAAAAAGCCTTAGTAAAACCAGAGCAAAGTCACAATTAAACTGAATAAATATGTCGTCGGGACTTTGGTGCCTATTATGAACATCAATACTCTTTATCGACCCTAACGCCATCATCAAAATATAGAATGCGAACTTTATCGCCCTTTTCAAACAGCATACGGCTGTCTATGTCCTGAATTACATCGATTAACTTCCCCTGCTCGGTTTCAATCAACAACTCCACCAACCACGGCACCAAGCAGTGTTTCCCATCCTGAACCTTGTGATTTGACGATCTCTTGCTGGGTGATATATCGCACCGTATCAACTTGACCAAACACCACTTCGTTGACTGGCCGAGCGGTATTTCTTTGGTAAGCTGCATTGGCAATCAAGGGAAAAACCAATATGATCCATAACAACTTCTTCATTCTTGTTTCCTCTATTTATTCATGGCGATATATCTGACTGAACTTAACTGTGATGAACTCTGGTTCCCCTCGCCTTTGGAAGCACTGGCCGATCCAAATGGCCTGCTCGCTTTTGGCGGCGATCTACAACCAGACAGATTACTTTTGGCCTACCAAAATGGCATTTTCCCATGGTACGGCCCTGGAGAACCGATTCTCTGGTGGAGCCCTTCGCCAAGAGCAGTCTTTAATCCTAAGACATTTGAACCAGCAAAAAGTCTCAAAAAATTTCAGCGAAAGCATCAGTATAAAGTCAGTATTAATCAAGCAACAGAACGTGTCATCGACTTGTGTGCCTCGACTCGTCATGAGGATGAAACTTGGCTTAATGAAGATATGCGGGATGCCTATAAACAACTGGCGAAATCGGGTCACTGTCATTCCGTCGAGGTTTGGCATCAGGAAGAGTTGATAGGTGGACTTTATGGTCTTTCAATCGGTAAACTATTTTGTGGTGAGTCGATGTTTAGTTTAAAAACCAACGCATCTAAGATTGCCTTATGGTATTTATGCGACCACTTTCAAAAACATGCAGGGGAACTGATTGACTGCCAAGTCATGAATGCCCACCTAAAATCACTTGGCGCTATTGAGTTGCAGCGTGAAGATTTCATGCAAAGACTGCTATCATTTAAGAACCAACCTGTTATTGAAGGTTGTTTTAACAACCAGTGGCTCACTTGTGAAATATGAGGAGATAAATGAGTTCTGATCTGCAACAAATCCGCATTGGATTGACTGACAGTCATCCTTGCAGCTATTTAGCCGATCGTCAGGAACGCGTTGCTGTCGCACTTGATCCTGCCATGCATTGCGGCTCTAGCTATGAGGTACTGTTAGCTAACGGCTTTAGACGTAGTGGTGATACGATCTATAAACCCCATTGTGATCAGTGCCAATCCTGCCAAGCGCTACGCCTGTCTATTCCAGATTTTGAACCATCACGCAATCAAAAGCGCCTATTAAAAAAAGCGGCTCAATATCAATGGCAATTGAAAGAGAGGATGGACGATAACTGGTTTGATTTATATGCCCGTTATATTGAGTCTCGCCATAAAAGTGGCTCAATGTACCCTCCTAAAAAAGAGGAGTTTGCTCAGTTTTCGAAATGCAATTGGTTAAACACTCAGTTTCTCCATATTTACCAAGAGCAACAACTTGTCGCTATCGCTGTGACAGATATCTTGTCGAATAGCGCCAGTGCGTTTTACACCTTTTTTGAACCTGAACACTCATTATCCTTAGGTACCTTAGCGGTATTATTCCAAGCTGAATACTGTATTGAGCAAGGTAAGCAGTGGCTCTATTTGGGCTATCAAATTGATGAATGTCCGGCGATGAACTATAAAGTCCGTTTTCAGCGTCATCAAAGGCTAGTAAATCAGCGTTGGCAAGGGTAGAATACGCCCCAACTTTACATAATTCATTTTGATCGGCATTGTGCGCCGGTTGGAATTGTCCATTTTGAAAAGAGGATTAAATGGCTAAAGAAGACGTAATTGAGATGCAAGGCACTGTCCTTGATACTCTTCCAAACACAATGTTCCGTGTTGAGCTAGAAAACGGCCACGTAGTTACTGCTCACATCTCTGGTAAAATGCGTAAGAACTACATCCGTATTCTTACTGGTGACAAAGTAACTGTAGAGATGACTCCATACGATCTATCTAAAGGTCGCATCGTCTTCCGTGCTCGTTAATCTCAGATTATCGAATACACACAAAAAACGGAGCTAGCGCTCCGTTTTTTGTATCTGCTACGCTACTTACCTAGCGCTTCTTTATAGTGCTGACGACAGACAGAAACATATTTATCATTGCCACCAATCGCAACCTGATCGCCTTCCGCAATCGCAACACCATTTTCATCCGTACGGATGACCATGTTAGCTTTGCGGCCACAGTGACAAATCGTTTTTAGTTCTACAAGCTTGTCTGCCCAAGACAGCAAGTATTTGCTCCCCTCAAACAGCTCACCTAAGAAATCGGTTCTCAATCCGTAGCACAACACTGGAATATGAAGTTTATCAACCACTTCGGTCAATTGGTAAACTTGCTCTTTGCTCAGGAACTGACACTCATCGACCAAGATGCAGTGACGCTTCTCGACTTCATTAAGGCTAGAAATTTCCTGATAGAGATTGGTCGCAGAGTTGTACAGATGCGCATCCGACTGTAAACCAATACGTGAACTGACTTTACCGACACCGTAACGATTGTCTAACGCAGCGGTAAAAATAACTGGTGTCATTCCTCGCTCTTGGTAGTTAAACGAAGATTGAAGAAGAGTGGTTGATTTACCCGCATTCATTGCAGAGTAGTAGAAGTACATCTGAGCCACTGTTTTTACCCATCAAAATAATCAAAAAAATAAACAAAAGGGCTGAATAAACAGCCCTTAGAAAATTGCTATACCAATGCGATCAACTTAACGCTCACCCACAGGTTTAAAACTGAACAAGGCATCAATCGCATCGAGATCTATCACTTACGACGCCAAGTGGTGCCCTCTGGACCATCTTCTAGCACGATACCCATCTCGTTTAGCTTGTCTCGAGCCATATCTGCATTCGCCCAATCTTTTGAAGCACGGCTATCGTTACGTAGCTTAATCAGCGCTTCAATCTCTGCCACTTCACCATCGTTGCCAGCGTCACCCTTAAGGAACGCTTCAGGATCTTGGTGTAAGATACCAATCACATCCGCGAGTTCGCGCATCAATGAGCCTAAAGCACTTGCCGCCGATAAGTCTTCAGTTTTAAGACGGTTGATCTCACGCGCCATATCAAACAGCACTGAGTAAGCTTCTGGTGTATTGAAGTCGTCATTCATTGCTTCTGCAAAGCGAGTAACATACTCCTCTCCACCAGCGGCTGGCGTTGCCAGATCCAATCCACGCAGAGCCGTGTATAAACGCTCAAGAGATGCACGAGCCTGATTGAGGTTCTCTTCGCTGTAGTTCAGTTGACTACGGTAGTGACCTGACATTAGGAAATAACGAACAGTCTCAGCGTCGTAATGTTCAAGGACATCACGGATGGTGAAGAAGTTTCCTAGCGACTTAGACATTTTCTCTTTGTCTACCATCACCATACCACTATGCATCCAAGTATTTACGTACTGAGTGCCATGAGCACAGCATGATTGAGCAATTTCATTTTCGTGGTGAGGGAACTGCAAATCAGAACCGCCGCCGTGAATATCAAAATGGTTGCCCAAAATTGATGAGTTCATCGCCGAACATTCAATATGCCAACCTGGACGACCAGGGCCCCAAGGTGATTCCCAAGTTGGTTCACCCGGTTTCGACATTTTCCACAACACAAAGTCAAGCGGACTGCGTTTTGCGCTTTCTACATCAACACGTGCGCCCGCTTGAAGTTGGTCAAGATCTTGCTTTGATAGCTTACCGTATTCATCGAACTTCTTAACTTCGAACATAACGTCGCCGTTGCTGGCTACATAAGCAAAACCACGCTCGATAAGTTTTTCAACCAGTTCAATGATTTCTGCAATAAATTCTGTCGCACGCGGCTCAACATCAGGACGCTTCATGTTCAATGCATCAAAATCAGCGTGCATTTCACCAATCAGACGTTCCGTTAATGAATCACAGCTTTCACCGTTTTCGTTGGCACGTTTGATAATTTTGTCATCAATGTCGGTAATATTGCGAACAAACGTTAGGTCATAACCTAGGTAACGCAGGTAACGAGAGACAACATCAAAAGAAACAAAGGTACGACCGTGGCCAATATGACAGAGATCATAGATGGTTACTCCACAGACATACATGCCGATTTTACCGGCATTGATTGGTTTGAATTCCTCTTTCTGTCTTGTGAGTGTGTTGTATATCTTTAACATGATCTCTTTCTAATATTTCCAGTGAATCAAAATAGTGAGCCAGTATATCAAGTCATGCACTAATAGGTAATCCCTCAAACGGTTAAAAAGCCATCATTAGCAATGCTACTCAGCTCTCAACCTGCGCTTTTCACGTATTAATGTCGCAAAAGTTACGCTAGAATCTTTGCTTCAAGTCAAAAACATATGTAAAGGACAAAATCATGATCACCCTTCACACAAATTTTGGTGACATCAAAATTCAACTAAATGAAGAAAAAGCACCAGAAACTAGCGCAAACTTCCTACAGTACTGCCGTGATGGTTTTTACGACAACACACTGTTCCACCGTGTTATCGATGGTTTCATGATTCAAGGTGGCGGTATGGAGTCTGGTCTTCGTGAAAAACCGACTCGTGATCCAATCAAAAACGAAGCAAATAACGGTCTGAGCAACAAAGTAGGTACCATTGCGATGGCACGTACTATGGAACCGCATTCAGCCAGCTCTCAGTTCTTCATCAACGTTAACAACAACACTTTCCTAGATTTCCGTAGCGAAAGCCTAGATGGCTGGGGTTACTGTGTATTCGGAGAAGTGGTTGAAGGCATGGACATCGTTGACAAAATTAAAGGTGTAAGTACCGGTTCTATGGGCATGCACCAAGACGTGCCGCTTGAAGAAGTGTTCATCACTAGCACAACAATCGAAGAATAATCTGATTCAAGAGAGCGCCCTGCGCTCTCTTCTTTAATCTACTATGACCACACTACTTATTTCTGATCTACACCTATCCCCGACGACACCTGAAACGACGTCATGCTTTATCCGTTTTATGCGCGAGGAAGCAATCCACGCCGATGCACTTTATGTTCTGGGTGACTTATTTGAATTCTGGATTGGTGATGATGACCACTCCGAGTTTGCCTCAAGCATACGGGACGAATTTAAGAGACTCACTGACCACGGCGTTGCTTGCTTTTTTACTCAGGGTAATCGCGATTTTCTCGTTGGTCGCCGATTTGCTAAGCAGACGGGAGTTACGCTCCTTGGCGATGAAACCGTTATAGACCTTTATGGTACCAAGGCCGTCGTACTCCACGGTGATACCCTGTGTACCGATGACGTTAAATACCTCGAATTTCGTGCCAAAGTACACCAACCTTGGCTGCAATGGATTTTCAATCGCATTCCAATGTTCATAAAAAAGAAGATTGTGTCTAAAGTTCAGTCTGACATCAAAGATGACAAGAAAACCAAATCTCTAGACATCATGGATGTGACACAAGGCGAAGTAGAGAAAGTGATGACCGAATACAATGTAGAACTTATGATCCATGGTCATACACACCGGCCGAATGTTCACACTTTTGAACAAGGTGATCGCGTCTATACTAGAATAGTGTTGGGCGACTGGTACACTCACGGTTCAGTATTGGTCTACAACAAAAATAATTTCGACCTACAACAAAGACCTTTTTCTGGTTAAGTGACTGAACCTGTGCACAATATGCCGCACCCTTTCCGGTGATTTTGAGCCAATAAATTTAGACAAGAAGCGCGGTAACTACCTTGAAACACTCGTATATAGCAAGACAACCCATTCTCAATAAAGATAAACACACGGTTGGATATGAGCTCCTGTTTAGGGATGGCCCCAAAAACACGTTTCCAGATATTGATCCTGAGCAAGCGACAAGCCGCCTGCTGTCAGATCACTTCCTTTCTACCCACTATGAAACGTTGGGAGACAAGTTAGGCTTTGTCAATTTCCCCTACCAAAGCCTGATTAATAAGGTACCGACCCTTTTCCCATCAGACAGTCTCGTCGTTGAAATCTTAGAAAACTGTGCCCCCACTAAAGAGTTATTGCAGGCTGTTAAAGAGATGTCAGCCCTTGGCTATAAGATGGCACTCGATGATTTTGTGCCAACCAGAGAATGGAAACCATTTTTACCTTACATTTCCCTGATCAAATTCGATATCCGCCAAGTTTCTATCGAAAAAGCTCGTATTTTTATACTCAGACTTGCAGGTTCCAATATTGAGTTTCTCGCAGAAAAAGTGGAAACCTATGAAGAGTTCGAACAAGCTAAATCCGCTGGATTTGACTATTTTCAGGGTTACTTTTTCAGCAAACCCGAAATGATCAGCCGTAAATCGCTTGAACCGTCCTTCATGACAGTGGTTCAGTTACTGACCGAAGTGTCTAAACCGGATATGGATTACACGGCAATTGAAGCACTCATCACCAAAGATCTGACGCTGTCCTATAAGTTACTGGCCTTTGTTAATTCCTCTTCTATCGTTTGCTCAAAAATCCAATCTTTCAAGCAAGCGCTGGTGTATCTAGGGGAAGAGAAACTGCGTAAGTTTATTTCTCTCGTCGCGCTTGCCTCTACGCAAAATAGCAAACCAGATTACTTGTATGGCTTGTCCATTCAAAGAGCGCGATACTGTGAGCTGCTGGCCTCTAATCTTGACGCAAAACTCGAACCAGGACATGCATTCTTAACCGGCATGTTTTCGCTATTGGACAGTTTACTAGATCGCCCACTGGCACAAATTCTTGAAGAAATCTCAATCGACCAAACGATAAAACTCGCAATTATTGCCAACGAAGGCATACTTGGCGACATTCTCACCCTGACCAAAGCGTACGAACACGCTGAGTGGGACGAAGTCCATCAGCGATGTGAGAACATTGGCTTAGATCATGACATTCTAAGCGAGTGTTACGACTCATCGGTGAAATGGACGGCTGATCTTCTATCGGTTAAAACGAATTAATTGGAGTCTTTATGAGTTCGTGTCCTTGTGGCAGTTCACAAGATTACACCGTCTGTTGTGAACCTATCCATAACAACCATGCACTAGCCAAAACCCCCGAACAATTGATGCGTTCGCGCTACTCAGCACACGTAAAAGGCTTAGTAGACTATGTGGTAAACACATATCACCCGAGTTGCAACGCTTCGCAGCAGCGTGACGAGATAGCTGAGTCAATTAACAGTGATTGGTGTGGCTTAGACGTTGTCGGCACGGAGTCAGGCAAGGATGACAACGAAGGTTTTGTCACATTCAAAGCCTTTTTCAATCATGATGGCCAGCAGTACTGTTTAGAAGAACGCTCAAGATTCGTTCGAGAAGGCGGCCTTTGGTTCTATATCGACGGCACGTTCCCCGAAGAACAAAAGCCTGTCGATGTTCGATTGAGCCAAACCATTAGCCAGTTGAAAATCGGTCGTAACGACCCCTGTATTTGTGGTAGCGGCAAAAAATTCAAAAAGTGCTGCGGTTAACGGTTTAACCACCGATAAAAAAGCAGGCATCGTGCCTAATGCCGATCAGTTAAGAGATAAATGATCGGTTGAACGATCCTGCAGATAGCTTATAAAGGCTCTAAGTTTCTATAACTTTGAGCCTTTTATTTTGCAATTAACTACAGCCCTAACACTCGCCAATCGTTATGCCCCCAATACTG